>JAGVZY010000005.1 GCA_018302225.1 Candidatus Woesearchaeota archaeon | reverse complement strand
TCTTCAATCACCGGTTTTGCAACACATAAATCTAAAGATAGAAAGAATAACGAATTTTCTCCATTAATACAAACTCGGGATATAAAAAGGTATTACCTTGATTGGACAGGCGAATATATTGAAAACAAAATTTATTCTAATAAATTACAGGAGTTATTTAAACAAAAGAAGATAGTTATTGCGAGGGTAACAAAATCCATTCAAGCTACGATTGATGAAGAAAAAAATTATGTGGGAAAATCTTCTATTTTAATACCAAAAAATAAAGAATTATTTGAGATATTATTAGCTATAATCAATTCAAAATTAATAGATTTTTATTATCGTGCTAAGTTTGAAACTACCCATATGGCTGGGGGATATATTAGATTTGACATCCCCTATTTAAAACAATTACCTGTTAGATTACCTAACGAGAAACAAACTAAAAATATTATAGAACTAGTAAATAGAATGAGAAAAGCGTCAAAAGAAAAACAAGAGCAACAAATCCAAAATATAGATTATGAGCTAAATGAAGAAATCTACGAAATTTATCAAATTTCTACAGAAGAAAAAAAGGTTATAGAAGAATCTTAAATCTTTTAAATAAAAACCCAAAAAAATTATTAACCCAGCGATAATTTATAATGATTAAGATAAATGTAATGACTAAAGTTTTAGAGTAATAGAAGACATTTCTTGCAAGAAAAAGGAATTATTACAAATTTTGTGGGGTGATAATCTAAAATTATCCGTTCCACATAAAAAATTGCCGATAATTTCATGAAATAAAAAGACTAAAAGAATTAATAATGATACCTTCTTATAATTTTTTTTAGAAAATTTTAAATACAGATATGTCAATAATATAGCTAACAAGCTTGTTATAAATATCCCACCAAAAAAACTTAAAATAGACATATGTTCCATATAAGTAGACTGGGGCGCTTTTAGTCCAAATGGAGGAATTTCAACCCAATTATAAAAGTGAGGTACAATCCATTCTCGTTTTATAATCAAAGAATCAAAAAAATTGCCAACTATATGTCCTCCTTCATGAAGATAAAAGGATAAGACCAACATTAAGTAAGAAAATGTAAAACAAATTAAACTCAGAAGAAAAAGTTTGGCAAGAAAAAATAGACCTACTAAAAAGTCTTTGCTTCGAAAAAAATCTTTTATTTTCATCTCAACATCTAATCTCTCATCAATCTAGTCATCCTCAGGCTATCCTAAATAACTCAACTTCTCCTTTATAGCAGCACCTCTCGCTGTCTTCAAATAATCTTCCTCTATTCTTTTATACTTCTCCATATCCTCACTATCAACAGAATTCTTTACCTTTTTCAATGCATCTTTAAAATTATCCATCTTTACTTCTTTTGCATTCTTATCTTTACGTAAAGCTAATATTGCAGCTTCTCTACAAAGAGCTTCTATATCAGCACCAGTATAATTATTAGTTCCTTTACTTAATTCATTAATATTAACATCTTTAGCTATAGGCATACCTTTAGTATGAACCTTTAATATCTCTAATCTTGATTTCTCATCAGGAACAGGAATTAATATTACCCTATCAAATCTTCCAGGTCTTAACAAAGCAGGATCTATCATATCAGGCCTATTTGTAGCTGCAATAACTAAAACATCATTTAATTCCTGTAACCCGTCCATTTCAGATAATAAAGTATTAACCATTCTTTCAGTAACCTTTTCTCCAAATTCCATTCCTCTCTTATGAGCTATAGAATCTACTTCATCAAAAAATATAATTGTAGGTGCAGCTTGCCTTGCTTTCTCAAATATCTTTCTAACACCCTTTTCCGACTCTCCCACGAACATATTCAGAAGCTCTGGACCTTTTATTAAAATGAAATTTGCTTCACTTCCATTTGCAACTGCTTTTGCAAGTAAAGTTTTTCCAGTTCCAGGTGGTCCATATAACAAAACTCCTCTCGGAGGTTTTATTCCCATTCTTTTAAAATTTGCAGAATATTTTAGTGGCCACTCGACTGCCTCTTTAATTTCTTCTTTAATACTTTCCAAACCACCTATCTGCTCCCAAGTAGTATTTGGTTTTTCAATTAATACTTCTCTTAAAGCAGAAGGTCTTACTAATCTCAAAGCTTCTTCAAAATCTATAGGCGTAACAACTAATTTATCCAAAACTTCCTTGGGTATAGGATTCTTATCTCTTAATTTTATTTCAGGTAATAATCTTCTTAAAATAATCAAACAATTCTTTACCCAAATCTTCTTTTCTAGATTCTATAAATTTAATTCTTGGATCATTCTTATCAACAGACTTTCTATAAATTTCTAAGCCATCTAATTCTTTTACTTCTTGATAAATAGACTCTATTATCTCTTTTTTATATTTAAGATCAGATAAATTAGAAACTCTCTTTAACAAGACCTCATTTTTTGAAAGATCTTCACTAAGTTCTCCTACTCTTTTATTATTCTGTTGTATAGAATTTTTAATGCGTCCAATTAAAGTTTCATCATTAGTTTTTAATTCTTTTTCAGCTTCTTTAATCTTAATTCTAAGTAATATTATTTCGTCATTTAATTTTTTCTTTTCATCAATTATTTCTTTAATCTTAGAATCAATTTTACTAATTAAAACTTCTGAAAAAATATCTAAGTGAATCTTTCCTCTCAAAGGCATATTTCTTGTATGTATCTGTAAAATATTATATCTTCCTTTAACATCAGGAACACCAATTGAAATTTCTCTATCAAATCTTCCAGGTCTACGTAAAGCAGGATCAATTGCATTTGGTCTATTTGTTGCACCAATAACAACCACTCTTCCTCTTGATTTTAATCCATCCATTAAAGTTAACAATTGAGAAACAACTCTTCTTTCTACTTCACCATGAACTTCTTCTCTTTTTGGTGCTATAGCATCAATCTCATCAATAAATATAATTGTCGGAGCATGTTTCTCAGCTTCTTCAAATAATTCTCTAACTCTTTTTTCACTTTCACCATAATACTTATTCATAATTTCAGGACCATTAATTAAAATGAAATGAGCTTCTGATTCATTTGCAACTGCCTTTGCAAGTAAAGTTTTTCCACATCCAGGTGGACCATGTAACAAAACTCCAGCAGGAGGTGAAATACTCAACCTTCTAAATATTTCTGGGTGTCTTAATGGTAATTCTACCATCTCTCTAACTTTAGTTATACTTTCTTTCAATCCACCTATATCTTCATAAGTAACATCAGGAACAGATTCTTCAACAACATCGATTGCATTTGGATTTAATTTTACTTGTGTTCCATCGGTAATCAACACAGCTTGTTTTGGTAAAACATCTGCAATTACAAATTTCAAACCACGCAAACTAAAATCACTAAAATTTTCTTCAAACACATTAAATATTTCTTCTAAATTAGGAGTATCAGACATAACTTTTGTTCTTCTTCGAGCACCACCAAGAGAAACTATATCACCTTTAACAACTGCTCTTCCAAGTAAACCTTTTTTAAAAAGATCAGGATGAGCTTGAACCATCACACCTTTTTGTGCCGGTGCAACAGTAATTGCCTTTGCTTCTTTCACATCAGCTTTTCTTACAATTACATTTTCACCAATTGCAGTCTTTGCATTTTTTCTGATTATACCATCCATTCGAATAATTGCTTGACCAACATCAGAAGGATATGCTCTATCAACCAAACCAACAGTTACTCTATCACCTTCAATCTCAACAATATCTCCTTGTCTTACACCTATAGAACGCATAGCTTCAGAGTCAATTCTAATTATACCCTTGTAAGCCTCTTCTTGCAAAGCTTCCATTACCTTTAACTGAATCCCCTCGGCCATACTAATTCTAACCTCAGTCAGTTTAATAAAGTTTTTGCTATCTAATTTAAGAGTGGTTATTTATAAATAAATTTAAGTTTATCATAAACAAAACTAAAAACACTAGGCATTTTTAATATAATTTCTTAACTCTTTTACACTTTTAAACTTATGATACTTCCCTTTCCTTATCTTCTTAAGCTTTCTTAAATATTAGTCAACGACATAAATAGTGCATAAAGTTCTGCATAAAAATATGACTATCCCAAAAATCTTCCAAAACCTCCTGCATAGCATCAATAGTCTTAAAATGCTGTGATCTTGTTACAGCATTTTTGGTTACTTTCCAACAGGTTTCAATAGGATTAAGTTCTGGTGAATAAGGAGGTATATATTCAACTGCAATCCATTTATTTTGTGTTTCTAATAAACTTTTTACACAATCAGTTTTATGAAATCCTGCATTGTCAAGAATAAGCACATATTTTTTGCTTGAATCAAGCCAAGCAAAAAAATCTTTTAGAAAAAAGCTAAATGTTAAACTGTTTTGTGCAATATAGAAATCATAATAAAATTTTGATGAACTAGTAAGTGCGCCAAATACAGTTAACTTCTTATTGCTCCAAAAGAAAGCTCTTTTTGGTTTCTTTCCTTTAAGAAACCAAATTCTTTTATAATCTGTATTTAATTGGAAGCTTGCTTCATCAATAGCAACTATTTCATAGCCCACATACTGCGATTGAAGTTTTTTTTAAAGTCTTCACGAAATTTATCAACTTTATTTTGGTCATGACGAAGATGTTGGGGTCTTGGAGTAATTAAAGAAAAACCCAGTTTATGCATAATTCTTTCAACATGACGCATTGTATAAACTTCACCAATTTCTTGGTGAATAAGTTCCCCAATCTGTTTTGTGCTTACAGCACAATATTGGTTGTTTGCTAATTCAATTTCTCTGAGAATTAGTTCTTTAAGTCTATAGAGAGTTTTTCCTTTTAGTTTTGTTGGTCTACCACTTCGTGGTAGATTTTGTACAGTGCCTTTATTTTTATACTTAGCAAGAAGTCTACTTATGGAAGTCTGATGACATCCTAGCAATTCAGCTATTTCTTGTTGAGTTTTATTTTTTTCATCCCATTTTAGAACTAATTTTCTTTCATTTATTGGTATCATAAATATAAGAAAGAAGTACTTATTTATATGCTTTTCTTTTGTCGGAAACTATATTCAGGCTTTATATCAAATTCATCCTCGTCTTTAACTGATTTCATTTTAATCTAAACTAATTAATCCTCCTCCATTTATAACCCTCACGCATCCATGTCCTCTTGTCATACCCAGAAATAAGACTTAAATCTTAACTCTAAAAGGCCATTTATAAACAACTTTGAAAAGCTTTAAAAATTTATACATTTTTAATAAAATATGACTAAAGAGTTGAACATACTTCAAACCCGAGAAAAGAAAGAAAAAGGTAAAATTATAGAATTTGAATTATTTGGTAAAACAGAATTTATCCCAACTAGACAATTTGATCCTACTCTAAGCCATTTTTTTGGAGAATATGTAATAGATAATTCTCTTAAAAACCCAGAAAAATTTAATACAAACGTAATAGTGGGTTACCTAATAAAAATATGCCCTCCACCTGAAGATAAAATAATCCTTAGTCTTTCAAACCAAAAAAATAACCCTTTCTATACTTATACTCTAGATGTGAATGCAATCAAATCTTCTAAAATAATTAACGAATCAGAGTTTAATATAACTAAAAATATTAACCAAATGCCTGATGAAGAAATAGACGATTTAAAATGGGGATTACTTTCAGCTAATACTCTTGTTACAATTTCTTTACAAAATAACATAAAAGAAACAAATTCAGCTGATAATATCATTACACGTCTTGAACCCTTAAATGAATCTATTTTTCTAAAAAAAGAAATTTTAGGATATATATGTAATACTTCTGCTATTAAACCAGCATTAGGATTAGGGATATCCCCTGCTTATAACTTATCTAGAAGCGGAATTTACAACAAAATTTATGAAATACCTTTTGAAATTATAGAATCATTAAAATATAGAAGTAGATTGAATTCTGATGCTTATTTATAAAGAATTTTAAGTTTATAAACAACTTTGAAAAGCTTTAAAAATCTAAGTTTATTAAAAAAATTATGGCAAACGAAAAAACTTCAACAATTCCAAAACCAGACACGCCCAAGTGTATACGCAGTAGACTTAAACGCAATTGCACAAATTAAATTTTTATCTTAATTAAAATGGCTCAAGACTGGAAACAAACAATAGACCCAACATTAAGAACCTACCTAGAAACCTTAATCTTAGAATCGCAAAAACATAGAAATTCTTATTCAAATTCAAAAAACAAAGCAAATGCACAATTATGGATTGCAAATGCAATTCTATCAAAACAAGTTACTGATTTAAATTTAAAAGTCAAATTCTTAGAAAAAGCTCTTCAAGAGTTATCACCTGGAAAATCAAAGAAAACTTCAAAAGAAGATGAAACAGAAATAAAGAAAATTCTAAGTTCTTTACAAAAAATGTGATTTTAACATTACGCTTACAAAGCCAATTTTTATTTTTAGCCTCTTGAGGGTTTTAACCCGAAAAGGCTGGCATTGATAAAGGTTCATCTTATCGGAACTTTTATAAACCCCTCATTTTTCTTATTTATTATGACAGAAATCAGACAAGAAGAAGCAGCGAGCCTTAAACCGGGCAGATATGTTATATTTGACGGTAAAGCCTGTATTGTTAAAGATAACCAAATATCAAAAACAGGTAAACACGGTCATGCTAAATGTAGAATTGATGCTATTTCTATAGTAGCCAGTCAAAGAATAGTTAAAATGATTATGGGTAGTGATAGAGTAGAAGTACCTATAATTGAAAAGAAAACTGCCCAAGTTTTAACAATCAATGGAAACAAAGCTTCAGCAATGGATACTGAAACTTATGAAACAGTTGAATTAATAATCTCAGAAGAACTTACTTCAGAAGTAAAAGAAGGTTCAGAAGTAGTTTATTGGATAGTTTTAGATGAAAAAGTAATAAAACAGGTAAATAAAAAATGACAAAATTCCCAGAAGCAGCAGCAAGATTATTTAGAAGAGTTTATGTCTGTAGAAAATGTAAGAACAAACAAAAAGCAGATGTTTTAAAAGTCTTAGAAAAAACAGTAAGTTGTAGAAGATGCGGCTCAAAGAGATTGAGACCAATCAAAAGTAAGAAGTAAAAACTAAGAGGTGTTTTTTGAATATAGATTTAATTTTACTTACAGTATTTGGTTTAGTTATACTTCTGATACTTTTACTAAACAAAAAGAATGTAGCTATAGAAAAAATTATTTTTCCAATATTTTATGTTGTAATGTACAGAACAAAATTGGGTTTGAAATTAATGAATAAATTCTCAAAACACAAGATTCTTTCATTGATAGGTATTATTTCTATTATCATAGGTATACTAGGTATGGCTATAATATCAACCGTAATTATTTTTGGAGTAATACCCATAATCTACAGCCCACTAGAATCTCAAAGTAGTGTTTATCCTTTACTTCCAGGAGTTCAAATTCCAGGTTACCCTAACCTTTCATTCTTTCATTGGATTATTGCAATAACTATTTTAGCCGCAGCACATGAATTTGCGCATGGAGTTTATGCAAGACGCCACAATATCAAGGTAAAATCATCAGGATTTGCTTTCTTAGCAATCTTTCTTCCAATTCTACCCGCAGCATTTGTAGAACCAGATGAAAAAAAATTATCAAAACGTTCACCAAAAGCACAATTAGAAGTTTTTAGCGCAGGACCATTTGCAAACCTAATTTTATTTATAATTTTCTTAGGGATATTCCTAGTAATCTCACCAATAGAAGCAAATACAATTAATACACAAGGAGTTATAATTTATGATATAACCGATAATTCAACATTTAATACGCTTCCAGAAAAAAATGAGATCATTACAGAAATAAATGAAATAAAAATCTCAAATGCAAAACAACTGGACAATCAAGTCAAACTTTTAGCAAACACAAATACAACCCTAAAAACAAATTCATCAAATTATAATATTAACTTAGATAACAAAACTAAATTAGGCATTCTTGCTTCAGATTATTCAATAGGATATAAACCTGAAATGCAAGCAAAATATGGTTCATTCTTGCTTAAATCATTTTCATGGACAAAATTATTATTCCTATGGATGACTTTAATTAACTTATTTGTAGGCCTAATGAATCTCCTGCCCATTTTCATAACTGATGGTGGAAAGATGATACAATCATTAGCTTTGTTAATAACCAAACACCCTAGACACAGTAAAAGGATCTGGTTATGGATAAACTCATTTTTCTTACTCCTTATGGCTATTTTAATCTGGCCTTGGATTTTAAAAATCATAAAGATTATAATATCTTTGTTCTTATAACTAAAATATGTATGTAGACATCCACGCACACTTAGATTTAGTAAAAAACTTAGACAAAGTAATACAAAGAGCTAAATCTAAGGGTATAACAAAAATAATCACTTCCGGTTTAGAAACAACTACAAACAAAAAAGCTCTAGAAATTGCAAACAAATATGATATTGTGCAGGCTTCTTTATCCTTATTTCCAAGAAGTGTACTACGTTCTGAAAATTTTAAGCATTGGGATTATGATATAGAATCAGAAAAAGAATTTATTATTCAAAACAAAAACAAAATTGTGGCAATTGGAGAAACAGGATTAGATTATCATTGGACAGGAAAAAAACAAGAACAGATAGAATTATTTAACAAAGTCATAGAACTTTCAGAAGATCTAAACAAACCTTTAATAGTTCACTGTAGAGATGCAGAAAAAGATGTATTTGAAATTTTAAAAACAACAAGCAAAAAAGATATAGTTATTCATTGCTACACCGGTCCATTAAAACTTGCACTAGATACAAATTATTTTTTTAGCATTCCTCCAGCTATAGTTAGAATGAAAAATTTCCAAGAACTTGCAAGAAACATTCCACTAAATAAATTACTCACAGAAACAGATTCTCCTTTTCAATCCCCTCTAAAACATCTTAGAAACGAACCTTGTTTTGTCCCAAAAACAATTGCAAAAATCTCTGAATTAAAAAAAGTTGATTTAGAAAGAGTAAGAAAAGTAATTTATTATAATGCAATAAAATTATTTTAAAAACTGCCAATTCTAACTAATTAATCCTCCAAAAAAACACCCTCCTAATATATTTCAGTTATAACACCTCCTTTAGTCTGCTTAAGCTTCATTACAATAACCAATCATAAATGCGGCTTCCATAGCAGATATCTCGTCATTTTCAAATAAGTCTTCTATATCTTGTTTATCTAGTTCTCCTCTATCTTTTTTCCTTCTCAACTCACTAGTTCTTTTCATATCCACCACCCCCACTTTTTGGCTAATACTATTAAAGTAAAGTTTATATATATGCTTTGTCTATATATTTTATATTAAGTATATAGGGTATATAAAATGTCATTTAGAAAGCTTATAAAGTTCGGAAACGAAACATACATTGTTTCTTTACCTAAGCCCTGGATACTCAAAAATAGGCTTAAAAAGGGGGATAATATTTTTATCACTGAAGAATCAGACTCTTTAACAATAACACCTGAATTTAAAAAGCCAATTAAACCCGCCTATGAAATAATCATAGATATAGAAAATAAGTCAAATGAAAGAGTCTTAAGAGAAATAATTTCTGCTTATATTAATAATTATTCAACAGTCACCTTAAAAAGCAAAAATATTGGTAAAAGAAGTGTTGAACTTCGTGAAATAATTCATAGATTAATTGCACTAGAAATAGTCGAAGAAGATGACACTAAAATTATAGCAAAAGATTTTCTTAATTTAAATGATATTTCTTTAACAGATTTAATTAGAAGAAAAGATACCATCATAAAAACTATGTTTGGAGAAACACCATCAATTCCACTTAAAGTCTCAATAAATTCAATAATTTCAAGAGATAATGATATGAATCGAATGACTTTCCTAGCATTAAGAGTTATAAAATCTGCCCTACAAGATCAAACATTACAAAAAGCATTAAATCATACACCCATTGAACTTTTTGATTTATGGATAGTGGGTTATCATCTTGAAAAACTTTCAGAAGAAATAATGAAAATTGCGAAGATATTCATAGAAATAGAATTATCAAAACAAAAAGAAAAACAAGTTTTAAATATTTACAAAAAAATCTCAAAGTTTTATAATATTACTATGACAGCCTATTATAAAAAGGATGTTCAGTTAGCTTATTCTGTTTCAGATGAAAGAGCCTTTATTAATAAAGCTTGTGTAGATATACTTTCAAAAAACAATCCAAGATATCTAGAAACTCTAACTGAAAGATTTAAAGTCATGACCTCTATCATACACACAATCTGTAGAAAAGTCTATAGTTAATAATTGATAATACAATCTAATCTAAAAACCATAAAGTTTTTTAGTTTATCTCTTTAATTAGATTTATGCTTAACCCAGAACTAAGAAAAAAAGATTTGTATAAACAGGGATATAGATTTGCAGGCTCACACAGTGCCATTAAACCTTGTTTATGGCTTAAAAAATCTTTAAACAATCAAGGGGCTTGTTACAAAAACAAATTTTATGGTATACAAAGCGAAAGATGCATTCAGTCAAGTTTAGATATAGATTATTGTAATCTTTCTTGTGTGTGGTGCTGGAGAGATATAAATTTTAAAACGAAATCTCAAAAAAAGTGGGACTCTCCAAAAGAAATTCTGAATAATCTAACAAAGGAACATATAAAACTAATTCAAGGTTACGGTGGAAATGAAAATGTTTCAAAAGAAAAATTCTCGAATGCTAACCAACCAAAACATTTCGCCTTAAGTTTAAGCGGAGATGCTTGTAATTATCCCCGTCTTCCAGAATTATTAAGAGAAATAAAAAAAAGAAAAATGACTTCATTCTTAGTAACTAATGGAACCTATCCTAAAATGTTGAAAAAAATACTAAAACAACAACCAACTCAATTATATTTAACTCTTCCTTCTTATGATGAAGAAAGTTTTAATAAACTATGTAAACCTCGGTCAAAAGAGCTCTGGAAAAATATTTTAAGCTCATTAAAACTCCTCCCAAAATTCAAAAGAAATACTTTAAGATTAACTTTAGTAAAAAATCTTAATCTAAAACATCCAGAAAAATATGCTAAATTAGTCAAAAATCTAAATATTAAATTCATAGAATTAAAAGCAGCTATGTGTGTAGGCTATGCAACAGAACGAATAGACTATAAACAAATGCCTCTGCATCCAGAAATAAAAGCTTTTGCAGAGCAACTTGCAAAATTAATAAATTATAAAATCATAGACGAATCTAAAGAATCAAGAGTTTGTTTGTTAATGAAAAGAGATTCGAAAGATAGAAAGATTCAGTTTTAATCTATCTTTATCTTCCTTAAAATCTTAAATTCATGGTTTCTAACCAAATCAGTTTCATTAAAATCTGAATATTCCTGAATATGCTCTTTAAAATAAGGGATTATAGTTTTTTCAAAATGTTTTAAATAAGGCTCTGCATCTTTCAAATCATTTAATTTCTTAGCTAGTACACAATCAAGTTCCCAAATAATCCAATAAGGCTCATTTGTTATTTTGTCCACATCTATATCAAATGGAAAAAGTTTACAATCCACAGGTTTAATACTATGAATGTTACATTTTTTATTATCACTATAAAAATAACATTTTGTTGCGTTAATTAATTTACTTATATCATAACCTCTTGCTTTTATTAAATTTAAATCAGGTTTAGTTAGAAACAAAGGTAATTCTATAACTTCGCTATTACAACATTTTACCTTGCAATCTAAACACTCTTTCCACATAGACTTCATTTTAAATCTCAATTAATTTCCCGCCACCCGGATTTATTAATACTGTATTTTGAATAAAATCTACCTTTCCAGCATTCTCATGTAAATGCCCACTCAAAACTAAAGCAGGTTTTTTATTAATAATAAATTCTCTTAAAGGAATTAAACCTCTATATCCCATTTCTAATTTATCAAGCATTGTTTTAAATGGAGGCATATGTGTAACAATAACTAATTTTTTGCCTTTAATATCCAAGTTTTCCACAAAATCACAAAAATCTTCACTTTCTTGAACAAACCCTCCACCACCATAACCTAAAAAAGTATAATCTTCAAATTCAAAAAAATTTTTATGCAAATTAATAATACTCTTTCCAGAAATAGATTCTATTTGTGCTATTGATTCATGATTACCATGAAGAATAAGAAAAGGTATTTCTAAATCAAATCTACTAATGTGCTTTTTTAAATCACCCCCAAAATCAGTCAAATCTCCACAACAAACTAAAACATCTGGTTTAAACACGCTAATATCACTTAAAATTTTATCAATTTTCTTAGTTTCGCCATGTACATCTGTAAAAGCGTATATTTTCATTAAAACCTTAACAAAAAAGAGAATTATAAAACTTTCCAAAAAAAGAAAAAAAGAAAAAGTTAGTCTTTGTCTCTTTGTAAATAACCTAACATAAAACCCACTTCATCATCATCTAATTCTTCTTGCTCAAACAGCTTCTTTACTCCAACTTTAGTGTAAATGTCGTTTTTCATGCTTTACACCCCCTAAAATCATAATGCCTAACATAGGCAAACAACTAAGTTGTATACTTGTTAATTTTTGTATTGTTCTATGGTCCAAAGCTACCATTAAAACCACCCCCAAAAGTTGATATTACTAGTCAAGGCAACTATCTTTAAAACCCTCACGCATCCATGTCATCTTGTCATACCACTGAGAAGTACTATTAACCAAACACAAACTTCCAAGTCAAACAGTTAAATAATGGAAGTATTAACATTAACACCCCTAAAATAAATAATGCAATAATTAAGTAAATTAATATCTCTTTAGGCTCCATAAATTTAGTATCTTTTTGACGTTTAAACTTAAATAGTTTAAAAAACAAAAATGGGACTAAAAAAGATTGCAAAACATAAAACGTACACCAAATAGAAGGAGAATCAGTACACACATTAACAGAAAAGAAAAAATAGCCAAATAAAACATAAATTGCACTTAATATAAATGAAGCATCTGCTATAGTTAAAAGATATAATACTAAAGTTCTTTTAGATTTATTATCTTTCATCTCAAAATAAATCTTAATTGCACAGACATGCCAATAAATAAATAATAATAACCAAATTGCTGCCCAGAAAAACACCGAATTATGTTTCAAATAAAAACTTGATGCACTAAAGTCCATAGGAACAATCAAAATCTGCAAAATAACAAATAAAATAAAAATTAAAGCAATCCAAGAACCTATCTTTTTATTAGACAACACCTCCAATGATTTTAACAGAAAATATACTGCACAAATAGAGATTATCAATCCCATTTTATAAACAATCTGATTATTAGTAACCAAAGCCAAAAATTCAAAAAATTGATGTAAACCTATACACATAAACCCAATTAAAACCGTCCTCAAGAAACACACTTTCCATTTGTCTTTAAATTTTTTAATATAAAAAAGATAATAAACTAAGCAAGAAACTAGTATAATTAAAGCGCTAATAAGCTGGACTTCTTTACTGTAGCACATTTAATGTCTAAAACACTCTAAGTTTATATTTTTTACTTTACAAAGAACTTTCTTTTCAACTCATCTTTCTCTATTCTTACTGCTCTTGCATCAATTAAAGAACTTACCTTTCTATGTAAAGTTCTTTCAGTCTTATCACCACCTGATTTAACATACTCTTGATGCAACTCAGAAAAACTCAAACCTGGATTCTGTTTAATCAATTCTAAAATTTGCCTTTCATCTTCATCCAATTCTTTATGATTATAATTCACCATATTTCCAATTGCTTTAGAAACATCATCTTTAGATATTTTTCTAGAATTTCTTGCTTCAGCAATATTTCCAGATTCTTTTAATAAAAACAAGCCAACTCTTAAATCTCCAATCTCAAAAGTTTTATCACTAATCATTTTTATCTCTTCTAAACCAATTACACCTTCATAAAAAGCATATCCAACTCTTTGCTTTAAAATTTCATAGATTTCTTCAAGACTATATTTTTTAAATTCAACCTTAGACAACATCAAACGTGATTTAACTCTTTCATCAATAGAATTAATCCATTCTTCATCATTTACAATTAAAATCAAAGTTTTCCTATAAATATCTTCAACTACATGGTATAAAAAATCTAAATCTTCTAATTGATCAGCTTCATCTAAAACAAAAACAACTTGAGTTTTATTCATCTTAGAAATCAAACTTCCCAAAATCTCTTCACTTCTTTTATTTTGAGCCCAAGGATAATTTAACAAATTACAAATCTCAGTAATTATTTTGTAAGAAGTATTTTTCTTCCAACAATTAATAAAAAGAACACTTATATCCTCGGCTTTTTCTTCAAGCTCATCTAAAACATGTTTAGTCGCAACAGTTTTTCCAATTCCAGGACTTCCAAAAATAATTAAATTTCTTCCGTTCTTTTTTTCGAACAAAGGTTTTATCGCACCTGCAACTGTATGTTGCTCATTCTCTCTATAAGGAATTAATTTAGGAACAAAACTTGGATCCAAAGCAATATCATTTTTGAATATACTTTCCTCACCACCCAGAGCATCATCAAAAAAACTCATATTTCTTCAACTCCATCTTTAGTCAGAGCAACAAATCTCATCCCAACACCCATTTTTAACAAAGCACTCATCAAAGCAAGATGTTCTTTACCACTTCCAGAAATAATATTAACCCCCACTTCAAAACCCTTAATTTTATCCTTCAAAAAATTATAAATATCATCCCTTAATTCTTTTATACCCTTCTCTTCGTCTATCAAAAGAACTTCAACATTAGCTTCAGCTTTAAAATTCTGCCTTCCAAATTCATTAGTTAGAATAAAGGTTTTATCCCATTTGCCTTCTTTTATAAGTCTTGCAACATGTCCCCAAGTGCCTTTTCCACTAGACAAACAAGCAACTAATTCAGTCATAGAATTACAACTAACTTATCATTTAAGTAATTAACTATACTTTAAAATATACTAACCAAACTTATATTTACTAATTAAAATAGATAAAGACAATAAGAACACTATAAAATTTGCAATCATTAGCAGAAAAAAATTTGTTGATAAACCAAAAGAAATCTGAAATTCTATAAGTAACATCTACATCCATCTACTCAAATCTTTAGTAGATTTAGTTTTCCAAGCTTTAATTGTTTGAGGCATAAAAGAAACTATAGACAACAAAGTAGTAATATATCCAATAAGTTCTATATAAATCATCATTTATAAAGAAAAAAAGAAGTATTTAAAGTTTAGCATTCTCTAAACCCAAATAAAACTCACTTATAAATCTGATACTCCTTAAAAGTCAGAAAAATCATAAAGTATATAAGTAACTTCTATCTCTAAAATCATTGGAGGGGTAACATGGTTGGTACAATCGCAGAATATTCAAAATCAAATGATGTAGATGGCATAAAGGAGCTTGTGCCAGCAATAATAAGAAAAGGTTTGGAAAACATCAACATGACAATGTTTGATGAAGAAACGAAAACTAAACTTCTTGATGCTGTTGGTGAAGAAATGTTCAGAAAAGGCATGGTTAAAGATGCCATGAAAGTTCTAAGCATGACTGGTAACAAGAAAAAGCTTGAAGAAATTGGTGATTATCATGTTGGTATTGGTCTTTTCGGAACTGCAATAGATGCTTATGCTTTAGCCAATGCAAGAGAAAAACTAATTTATACAGGTGAAAAATGCCTAAGAAATGGAAGTCTTTCAGATGCAATCAAAGCTTTCAAAAATGCAGATCACAAAGAAAAATTAATTGAAGTTGGTGACTGGTGCATCCAAAGAGACAAAGTTGACCTAGCAATAGAAGTCTATAGTGCATTAAACAACACAGAAAAATTAGTTATGCTTGGTAATCGTTGCTTAGAACAAAACATGCTTGCAAGTGCAGGTAATGCTTTCGAAGCAGCAGATGATAAAAAAGGTTTAAGCAAATTAGGAGATATTTTCTTGAAAGCTGGAGTTCTAGTAATGGCTCTAAAATATTACAAACTATCAGGCAATGATTTAATGGTAGAATTTATAAAAGAAAATTTCTCAGAAAGAGATTTAGAAAAAATCTATGCTTAAGAAGGTTTATAAAAAACCTTTCTTTTTTCTTTATTTATGATTAATATTCCATACATTCCAGAAATAAACATTTTTTCAATTAAAATTCACACATGGGGTTTATTTGCAGCTTTAGCTTTCTTAGCAGCTTATCTTTTATCCATCAAACGTACAAAATACAAAGACTACATTTCAAATCAAATAATTCTAACTTTAATTGCTAGTTTTATAGGTGCAAGAATATTGTTTATAATTGAAAATTTCCAATTATTCTCAAATAATTTACTTAATATATTCTATATTTGGGATGGAGGTCTTTCATCAAGTGGAGGAATCATATTCGCCTTAATAGTCTCATATATTTACTCAAAAAAGAAAAATATCTCATTCTTAGAAACAGGAAATATCTTGGCTCCAGGCATAGCCCTAGCTTTCCTACTCGGTAGAATCGGTTGCTTATTCGGAGACATTCACTTAGGCATGCAAACAACACAATACCTTCCATGGGCAATAATGCAAAACTCAATACCTTCACACCCAATAAAATTATATTATATACTCGCACTATCATTAGTCCTTATTACAATCTACTTAGTAAATAAATTCAAAAAACACGTAGAATTCTACATACTAACAATTACTTACTCAATAACAAGATTTATCTCAGAATTCTTTGTCTTAGAACCAAGATATTTAAATTTAACAATTGCACAATCTGTTTCAATTGGCCTTTTAATCCTAACTTTAACACTGTTAATCATAAAAACCAAACACAAAGCTTAAAAATTAAAGCTTCTAATCTTATTTTAATCTAAAATGACTTACAAAATACAATACTATGAAGATAAATGCATAGGCTGTGGTAGTTGTAAAGCTGTCTGTGAAGAAAATTGGGATATTATAGAAAAAAAAGGAGCGTATAAAGCAGAACCAAAGAAAACTGAACTAAAAGATCTTAGTTGCAATCAAGATGCAGCAGATGCTTGTCCAGTTGAAGCCATAAAAATAGTCAAAAAATAATTACATAGCGAGGTGTAAAAATGACAGAACACGAACATAAAAAACATGAAGAAAAAATAGAGCACAAAGAACATGAAAAAAAGAAAAGTTCATTCAAATTTAAAAGTTTATTAAATTGGAAAACTTTGTCTGGAATTCTTGCAATTTTATTTATAATTGCAATACTAACAAATGGATTTTCAAAATCTTGCATCACAGGCGCAATTTCAGCATCAGATGCATCAACAAAATTTGAAACTTTTGTAAAAACAATGCAACCAACATCAACAATTGAAGTAGCATCAATAGAAAAAGAATCGGGTTTATATAAGGTAGAATTTGAAATTGATGGTAAAGAATACTCCTCTTATGTTTCTCAAGATGGAAAGTTATTTGTCTTAGCTGCAATTCCAATGGATGCTTCCACAGCAGATTCAGCATCAAATGATAACACCCCAACTACAACAACCGTTCCAAAAACAGATAAACCAGAAGTAAACCTATTTGTAATGTCTCAATGCCCTTATGGAGTTCAAGCTGAAAATGCAATAAAATCAGTTGCTGAATTATTAAAAGGAAAAATAGACTATAAAATTAGATTTATTGTAAGTGATTTAGGTGACGGAAAATTCCAAAGCCTTCATGGAGATGCTGAAGTCCAAGAAGATTTAAGACAAGTTTGTATTCAATCTAAATTTAATGATAAATATTTAAATTACTTAGAATGTGTTAATAAAGACTACAAAAACGTTGCAACAGTATGGGAACAATGTGCTACAAAGCAAGGAATAACTGTAGCAACAGTAAAAGCTTGTGCAGAAAAAGAAGGTAAAGAATTACTAAGTGCAGATGCTAAACTTTCAGAAGAATTAGATGTTTCAGGTTCTCCAACTTTAATAATAAATAAAGTTGAAGCACAAGTAAAATCTAGATCAGCTGACGGCTACAAAGAAGTAATCTGTGCTACATTTGCAACATCACCAAATGAATGTGGATCTACCTTAGATTCAACAGCTGCAGCTGCATCAGGTAACTGTTAAGGGATTATTCCCTTTTTCTTTTTTATTTTTAATCAAACAAGATAAATTTATATACAACTTATCCTAAAATTTATTATGATATGTTTAATTGCTTTAATCGTGTTTGCGATACTTGCTATCTTCTCAGTTAGTTATAGACCTCTTGCAAAAGAAGCATTTGAATGTGTCTGGTTAAAAACAACTTTTAGAAAATGTAAGGGTTCTTTAGATTTAAGAATTAAAAGTTATATAACTGCAAAATTCATGAAAATTTCACCATCTATAGCAAAAATACTTTACAAATACTTTGAAATTTTCTCTTGGATGTTAGTTCTACTTATGATAATTAGTTTTATTTATTCAGGAATTTCGGTTTATAATTTAGTGGCTTATGGGAATTGTAATGGTGAGGATTCAAATGATATCTGTGTTTTTAACCCGCTAGCAACAAAAACAGTTCAAGATTCCTGTATAGATACTTGTAAAACTCCTGAATGTTTTGCAAATCCACAAAATTGTTCTGCAGATTGTGATTGTACTAAATGTGGGATTTAATATTACCTTTAACTTAACACTACGTTTATATAGTCTATTCAATTATAATTTTTATGAAATCATTATTTGTATTAATTGATAATTTAATTATCCTACTTCAATATATTCCTAACTCTCTAAGAACTGGAAAAGATATAGAAAGAGCGAAAAAAGCAGTAATTCAAATTAAAAATTATACTTATACTATAAAAGCCCTTATTATTAACCATCAAACAAAAGAAAATTTAAAAAAATTATATCAGGCGCATAATAAAGAAATAAAAGACTGGGCAGAACAAGTTACAGCTCTTTTTAATAAATTAGACTCACTTTTAAATGTTTTATATAATGATACAAACAAATTAGAAAGAATAATCAAAGAAAAAAAATATTATCGTTGGCAGGCTGCAATTTCTGACATGGCTTTAGGTATGTTTAACACAGGTTTACATGATTGTGAAAAAAATTTGGAAAGATTAAAAAGCTTAGTAATATTCAAAGAAACAGAGTTAAAAGAAATTATTGAGAACCAAAGACATCTTGCAGAAATAAATAATCAAGCAAAAATAGATAAATTATCTTATGAAGAAATGCTCCTTGCCCAAGAAGAGTATTTTATAAGATTATTAAGTTAACTCTCAGTTAGTTTTTTATATTCAACCCTTTTTATCTAACTTATGGATTTAAAAAAGACAAGAGAGGACTTCCCAATTTTAAAAAAAGGTATTATCTACTTTGATAATGCCTGTAACTCTTTAAAGCCTCTACAGGTTATAAACAAGATTTCAGAATATTATCAAGACTATCCAGCTTGTGCAGGAAGAAGTATACACCAACTAAGCAAAAGAACAACAGAAGAAATATCAAATTCAAGAAGGAAAATAAGAAAATTTTTTAATGCTTCAAAAGATGAAGAAATTATATTCACAAAAAACACTACAGAAGCAATAAATTTACTAAGCAACACCTTAAACTTAAAAAAAGACAATATCATTCTTACAACAGACAAAGAACATAATTCAAATCTTTTACCTTGGCAAAAATTCAAAGTTCAACCAATTAACACAACACCAGAATTCGACTTAAAAGATTTTTCAGAAAAAATAAACACAGCATCATTAGTCGCAATACAACACACTTCTAATTTAGATGGAACCTCAACCCCATTAAAAGAAATAATTAAAATTGCTCATGAACATAATGTTAGAGTTTTAGTAGATGGAGCCCAAAGTGCACCACACAAAGAAATAAATCTAAAAAAACTTGATGCAGACTTCTTCGTATGCTCGGGACATAAAATGCTTGGTCCGAGTGCAACAGGTATCCTTTACGGAAAATTACATTTATTAGATGAAATTCCTCCTTTTTTATTGGGTGGGGAAACAGTTGAAGATTCCACCTATGAAAATTTTAAACTTGCAGAAGTTCCTCACAAATTTGAAGCGGGTTTACAAAATTATGCAGGTATTATTGGATTAGGTTCTGCAATAGATTACTTAGATAAACTTGGAATGAAAAACATTTCAGAGCACGAATTAAAATTAAACAAATTCTTAACAGAATCCCTTGCACCAGAAATAACAACAAAAAACATTCAGCTTCTTGGGCCACATAATTCAGAATTACGTTCAGGAATTTTTAGTTTTAATATTAAAAATATGGATTCCCATAGTGTAGCAATTATGCTTGATCAAACAGACAATATATGTATACGTTCAGGTGCACATTGTGTTCATTCTTGGTTTAACAAACATAACTTAAAAGGTTCTGCAAGAGCATCATTATATTTTTATAACACCCAAGAAGAATGTGAAAGATTCATAATTTCATTAAGAAAAATTATAGAATTAAATTCTTAAACCTGATTTAATCATTTACAGCAACATTTAAATATAAGCTAATATTCTTTATAAATAACTAAAACTATTAATCACATTCACAACTGGGAAAAGAGGTGTGAAAGTTTTTAACAACAATGGCAACAGACAAGAAGCAAAAAATTTCTAGAGACATTCCCTTAGCTGAAATAACCTTGAGGAAATACGAAAAACCCTCCAAAATGCCAAAACGAGAATTAATCAGAAAGGTCTGTTTATCAGTAGGCCTATTACAACCTGGTGACTCAAGGGATATTATCGTTGATGTCTTTAATGTTCTTCTCGAGTCAAAACTCCCCCTAGACTCAGAAGAGATTAGGGAAGACGTGATTAAACTCAGAAAAAAGGAAAGGTTGCCATTGCATGGTATAGCTGCTTCCAACATTAGACGACAAATACGAAGGCTAAGGGAACTATTTTTAGTTGAAAAAATAAAAAACAAATATAGAATTACTGAACAAGAATCTCTGAGTACAATTTTTCAAGAAAAAATCAAAAAGTTTTATATAGAAAGTATTATAATAAGAGTAGAAGACTATTTTAAAAGCATTAAAAACAGATAAAAATGAAAATTGACAAATTCAGGTCATTAAAAAAAGAAATTGCATTAGAAAAGAAAACAGCTCTATCTTTAGGAATCTTAATAGTATATTTATTTGCTTTAACTTTAATTTTTACAAATGAATCAACCCCGACAGGTTATGTAACTACAGATGAAGGGATAATTGCCTGTTCAGATTCAGATAATGGATTAGATTACTATACCGAAGGTATTGTAACAACTGATACTATACATCCAGATTCTTGCTCTGGAAACACATTAACAGAATATTATTGCCCAGATGTTTCATTAGCAGAATATATTGCAATTACTTTTGCCTGTCCAACTTCATGTTCAAATAATAAATGTAGCCTTGCAACAGGAAAAACCCCTCTTTTAGTACAAAGTTTTACTGGGTTTGAAATAAAGATAGACAGTTCAGAAACCTCAGCTTATATCTATTTAAGAGATTTAGATAATAATATTTTAGTTTCAGACAGTATAGACAATTTAAGAACTAACTCAGCTTCACTTAGTGCAAGCACTAGTAAACCTACAAAAATAATACTTGCAGGTTTAAGTTCAGGAACAAAAGCCGGAGATTCAGTCACTTTAAAAAAATTAAACTCTGGCTCAGATATTGCAATCACATTCCCAAGAACTACTTCAGACACAGTATTTTATATTGCTAATGATGGCAGCACTTATTATGATTCAAGTTTAACACAACTAGCCTATCAATCTCAACCTGTCTCTTCATCAACAGAAACAGGTTCAACAAATCAAAATTCTGGAAGTTCAGGTGGTAGTCCCGGTGGTTCTGGCAGTCCAAGCAGTTCTACTGCAGGTGCAGGTTCATCAACATTATCCTTTGAACTTAGTTCAAAAACTCTCTCAATAACAAAAAATAAGGTTTATACTTTCAGTTACGGACTTAATTTACACAAATTAACAATTTTAGACACAACCCCTACAACAGTTAAAGTAAAAATAGAATCAACGCCTAAAGAATATACTTTAACAAAAGGAATTGAACAACAAGTAGACTTAAATAATGACGGTACTTCAGAAATTAGTTTAACTGTCACAGAGATTTCAGGTTTAACAGCGAAAATAAGCTACAAAGCATTACAAACTTCAACTTATACCCCCCCTCAAACAATAAATACGAATCAACAAGACCCACAACCAAACACAAATTTAGATAATAGCAACACTAATTTCGGAGATTATCCCTATGGATCAACCTCTTCAGAAACGCCTATATTGATTATAATTTTAACTATTATTCTTATAATTATTGGTCTTGCACTAACTGCATTCTGGATATGGATGATTGTAGATTGTGCAAAGCGCAAATTTGACAAAAAAGTAATGTGGTTATTATTAATTATAATTCTAGGAATAATACCTGCAATTATCTACTTTTTTATTATAAAAAGAAAGAAAAAATCAATGCCTTTACCTCCCCAACCCAAAAACCCTCAAACTGCATCATCACAATCTAAACCTTCAACACAAAAATCTACAGCACCAATTTCATTCAAACAAGTATTTAAGTAAACTTTTTATTCTTTAACATTTTACCAAACAATATGTACGAACCAGCAGAAGACACATTTATGTTATTAGAATGTTGTAAATCTCTTAAAAATAAGACTATTCTTGAAATGGGCTGTGGCACAGGAATTATTTCAAAGTATCTCTTAAAATCAAATAAAGTCATGTCAACGGATATTAATCCTCTAGTTGTGAAGTATTGTAAATCACATAAACTAAATGTAATTCAAAGCGATTTGTTTGAAAATATAAAAGACAAATTTGATTATATTATTTTCAATCCACCTTATCTACCTAAAGATAAAGAGGATAATGATATTACCTTATATGATAAAAATATTATCCCAAGATTCCTAAAACAAGCAAAATCTCACTTAAACAAAAATGGAAAAATATTAATTATTTGGAGTTCATTGAACAATTACAAACCTCTACTAAAAAAATTAAAATACAAATTTAAAACAATAAAAACAGAAAAATTCTTCTTCGAAACCTTAGAAGTTTTAGAATGTAAAAATTAATTTTTTGGTATAATTTTTTTAGAAATTTTTATTACTTTATCTAAATTACTCTTTTCTATAATTAAACTATAACTAAAATAACCTTGAGGAGTAAAACCTAAAACGAAATCTTTACAATCCAAATTACTTATATCTGTTCTGATTATATCATATTCTTCAAGCGATACGCAATCTTTCTTATCATCTTCCAATAAACATATTATAGCTTTATCTTTATATTCTTCGGGTTTTTCAAAAGTCTCGCTACCACATTCAATTTTATTCTGATTTTTGCTAATTGCAACAATATCAGAATTTTTTACTGAATCAGATCTTCCCGACATTATAAATTCAGTCTTCACAGGCTCGTCAGTCTTAATTAGATACTCAAAAATCATTTTTAATCCAAAATGATAACTATAAGGTATTGAATTATAATAATAACTAGAATCAAATTTAGTATCCCATCCAATAACATTAAAATTTGCAATTCCTTTTTGTACTACTTCTTTCAAATCTGCACCATCAACATAACTTTCAATTGCCTTTCCATGTGCACCTAGATGATAATAAGCTTCACTATATTTAATATTAAAATCTTTGATCTCTAAATCAGATAAATATTTATTATCCTTAATTGTTTTTTCATATTTTTTTAAGAATTCTAAATAAATTAAGGAATCTTTATATCCTTTAGCATTATAAAGTCCAACACCATAATTATAAATAGATTCAAAAGTTTTTTTCGGTTTTGACTTATCTTTTTGATATTTTAAATATTCTTCTTTTAATTTTTTAATTTCTGGAGTATATCCACTTATACATTCTTCTACTTTTGAGAATTTATTTACATCTCCAAAACTAGACTTAGTTGTAAAACAAACATAATTTACTTTTTCTCCATTTTCATCTGCTTCATATTTATACAAAATCAGAGAATTATCTGGTGTCTTCCCAATATCTCCAATTAATACGCTATTGCCATATACTTTTTCATCTTGAATTTCAACTTTTTCATACGCTTTATTATTAATACATGGTTTAAAAGACATCAAAAAAGGTGTAGCCAAAAATGACTGTCCTAATTTAATATCCTTGCCTTTATCAGCTTCATAAAATGAAACCATTGACTTTGCTTTTGGATTCTCAACAGGATCATTATACGGAGAAATTTTTAATAAATAATCTTCATCATACTCAGGCATAGCAACAGCACCATAACAATTAGAGTTACCTGCAAAATAAACTTTTTCCAAACTTTCTTTCAAACTTTCAAATGCAGTTTTAGCACTTAATTCTTCTTTAGTATATTGTCTTCCTTCAGGCTCAGGAAAAACCTCTTTAAAAATTTTAGAAGTTTCATCAGCCAAACTTGACCCTTGTTGTTGGCCATAAGCGTAACCCTTACCAAGGAATAAAACAACTCCTATAACTACAACAACTACAATTATTGCACCAATTATCTGACTAAAAGATACATCACCTTTTTTATTAAACTTCATAATTAGCTCCAAATTAAGTCCAATATAATATTCCCAAAACCTTTTAATTTACCAAACAAAAACAAAATTAGTAAAAGAATTAAAACCGCTGCAACTAAGATTAATATGAAATTACCAATCTTACCGAATGCAAACTCTCCTTTTTTATTAATTAATTCTATTATTTTATATCACCCCAAGGACAATTAAGATATTCAGATTTATAAGGAACAACTGAAATTGCATATTGCTCAGGATCTGTAAACTCTCTTATTATTCCTTCAGGAACTCCTTCTAAGAATCCACCTACACCACCTAAAAATCCACCTAAAATTCCACCTGGAATAATTGCAACACTACCACTAAGTATTCCTAATCCTCCACCCATTATAACTGCTCCACCAGTTGCACCTTGAACCACCCTCTTTGCAACTATAGAAAATGCACTTGAATCTTGATCATTAATAAATATAATTGCATATTTTTTATTTGCTTCGAATTGATCTATAAAGTCTATACTAAAATAATATTTATTATCTTCACTATCAGGTAAATCAGATCTTTGCAAATAATCCCAATAACTATATCCTCTTTTATTAAAATACTTAGATGGGACTTCAGTAGCATATAAATAATCTTTAAAGTCTTTTACACTTAACGGCTCTTCAATTTCTTTTATTACAACAGGCTGACATACATAACAGGCATTTTTTCCAAATAATCCAGAATCAGGATCAACTTCACCAGCACCAAAATCTTCCCAACATTGTGCAACTGCATGCGCTAATTCCATCCTGACATTATCTCCTTTATCTAAAGTTATGGGGTCAAATCTGCAAACTTCAGATATAGCACTCTTTCCAAAAAAATTAGTCAACAGAGGAACTTTCGTTTCTTCTTTAGCCTTAACACTCCACTCACAAATCTTATGTGCTCCGGCTTCTGAAACAGAAGGTATAAAAGAAATAACAAAAACAATCATAAGTGTAACACCTAAAATTATCAAAATATATTCTACAGGTTTTCCTTCCATTGCTCCTTTTTTATTATGCAAATGCACCACCAATTATTCCTCTCAATGCAACTATAACTAATATAATCAAAACTATTGCAAAGATTAATAACATTATATATTTTACTTCCATTTTTTATAGCCTCTCGACCAAAGGGATACAGTGTATTCAATTTATTGAATACGCTCGCGTTGATACACTCAACTTGTTGAGGTAGCATCAATTTATTGATACTAAGGGTTCGCCTTATGCCACCTTACTCGCAACAGACATTGCAAGCAAATTAAATATAGTTACTACAATTAATGCAACTACCATATATAAAAATGTGCTTTTATATAAGTTTTTTCCAAGAGCATACTCTTTACTTAACTGATCTCCACCATTATCGATCGAATTAGCCAAAATAGTCAATATTAAAGCTATTTCTAAAACATATACTCCCACTATAATTTGAAAGTAATAAGTCGGAATAATATTCGCAGGATTAAAAAATTCAGATATTCCACTTATCCCTTGCAAACCCGAAGCACCTGCCTCTGTAAGTGCACCTGTATCTACCCCCGAAGTTGAAGTTTTACCAACCCCCAAAAACAAACTCAAAATACTAATTATCATACTCCCAATTCCAACAACTATACCTGCAATCAAAGGAGTTAAAAAATTAATCTGACTTTTCATACTAGAAACAACTTCCGCAAGTAAATCTTTTAATCTCTCAGAAGCAGAATTTAAATTCTCAATATACTTTGAAATATTCATCAATGAATCTGCAGCAATCTTTGGACCTTTCCTCACCGTTTCAACTAAAATTTTCATCGAAGTCATAATTAACATAGACGGATAATAAATCAAAGCACCATTTGACGAATTAAAAATAGCATCTTTAATACTCATTCCTAATCGTTGTATATTCCTAACCACATTCTTAAAAAATCCAGACGATGGACCTTCTCCAATTTCTTCAGCAACTTTACTAAATGCAATTTCAGCAGGCAGACCATCCCCAATCTTATTTCCTAACTGAAACAAAATACTTGAAAACTCATCTTCTATCTTTTTAACATCTTCTCTTAATTTTACAAGTTTAGAACTTTTTGCCTTATAATAATAACCCAAAGATAATGCTAAACCCAAAGGAACAAATAGACTTATCAGCAAAGCACCAATTCCACTCGGACCAACATAACCCTCTTCAATTTTTGTGTATCCTAAAAAACTCATACCCTTAATCACTTCAAAATCTTGTCCTGGAGAAATTATGTGCATTAATAAAGGGGAAATTCCAATTACAAAGAAAAATAAAAATATTAAAACTGCAATTACTGCAGGATTTAATTTGCCACCTAAAAAATTAACAGTTCTATAATCTTCATATTTCCCACCTTCATAATCTAACATAAATCCCATTTGTGAAGCAGGTCGTTTAGAAAGCAAACTCATACCCTTTAAATAAACAAAGATAGGCAACGAAATATTGTAAAGTAAAATCAATCCAATAATCTTAGTATCAGCACCAACATCAATAAAAGCCGCAAACAAGGGTATTAAAACCAATCCTAAAATTGGTAAAATAACACCCAACATATGCAAAGCTTCCATAGGTGCTTTCAAATCATGTGCGTAATGCATCATACTTCTATAATTTCCTTCAAGCATAACTTTCAAAGATTTATCTAAAATTTCTATTCTTCTTTGTTCAGAAGGTTCATACAAACTAGCTTCAATTAAATTTAAAGAATTTACAAAGTCAGGATTATAAGTTCTCCAATAAATTAAATAATTATCAAGACTTTCTTTTATTGTGCTATACTTTCCAGTTTCTATATTCCAAAAAACTTTTTTCAAATCTTTAGCAAGTGTTCCACCAATATGTTCAGCAGCAAAACTCAAAGCATGTTCTAAATTAGAAGTATGCCTCATATACATAACTATATACAAAATACAAATAACCATTTGATTACTTGTTTCTAGTCTCTTTCTCTGTTCAAAAAAGAAAATTAAATTACTTAAAGGTTTAATAATTGCAACTCCTATTAAAATGAATATTAAAGAAAACAAAACTGCGCCTATTAAAGAAGTGCTTTCAACCATAGTCATTAACCCAAGATATAGAATAGCAACTAAAACCATTGCAACACCAATTAAAACACCAAAAGAATTAGTTCCAGTGGGTGTTACTCTTAAACCTGTAAATCTAATTGCTTCTTTTACCTTTTCAATATCAGAATCTTTAACTTTAACAGGAATTATTCTTTCAGCAATATCACACCAAGATTCATACCAATTTTTCTTTCCACCTCGTTCAGCATCTTTAAACTTCTTATATTCCAAAGAAAAAGATTTACTATTATCATCTAAGTGATCATTAAATTTCTTATCATATTTTCCCAAAATATTTTTTATCTCTTCATCACTTATCTGCAATTAGATCATCCTCTTTTTATTTAACCTCAGTGTGTTCAACGAAGTTGAATACGCTCGCGTTGATAAGCGTTCGTGTTATTTGCCGTACCTCAACTCTTTCTTAAACCAATCTTCCCAATCAGCATAAATTCTTTTTGGTTCTGGAAATCCTATCTCATCTTTAATTTTTGCACTTATCTTATGAAAAACATCATTTGATTTTATAACAAATGGTGCTTCAAGCAAATCTAATTTTCCAGTTTTATTAGCATAATCAACTAATACACCTTTAGTTTTAGATCTTAATAAAATATTCTCCCAAACTGCATCCCAATTTCCAGCATAATCTTTTATATTACCTGCAATATCTTTTAATATTTCTGAATTACCATTTATTAAATCATCCGTAGGTTCTAGTCTATCAGTTTTACTATCATATCTCATCAAATCAACAAAACCTCCTTCTTTTAAAGGATCATCTTCCCAAGTTTTTCTAACTTCAGTTATTTGTGTAACTCTTCTCCATCTTTTTAAACCATCTGAAGATTTTATTGGATTAGCAACAACAATTATATCTGTAGCCTTAAAACTTGTTCTAGGTACACCCAAATCATTTACAACTCTATCAAATACACCATAAGGATTTGCACCATGAATTGTACCTGCAACAACATTAGCTAAAGCACCAACTCTCATAGCTTCATACAATGCCAATGCATCACTAGATCTTATCTCACCAACAATTAATGCACTATCTCCTAATCTTAGCGAAGTTCTTATACCTTCATCAGCTGCAATTTCATTTCCACCCTTAGATAATGCACTCATAACTTTCATAGGTTGAATATTATAACCTAAACTTCTCATTGCTTCAGTCGGAAGTTCCATTGTGTCTTCCACGGTTAGAATTCTATACTTCCTCATTATCTCAACTAAAAAACTTCCAAGAAGCGAAGTTTTACCACTTGATCTTGTTCCTGCAACTAACACAGTTCTTGAACCATCAATTAAAAAGCTCATCAAACCAGAAGCCATAGGTCTTAACATACCATTATTAACAAAAAGGGGCATTGTCCATGGTTTGTCTCTATGTCTTCTAAATGCATAACCCAACCCCCAAGGATTTAATGGTCTAGAAATTATTGCAACTCTTGCTCTTGCATCAGGTAAAATTAATTCTGTATCTAAAACAGGATTTGCTTCGTCTAAAGGTCTCCCACTTAATAATCTAAACTTAGTTGCCCAACTTTCAGAATCATCATAAGCAGGCATTATATTTGTAACACAATCATCATAATCCTGATGAACTATGAATATTTTTGTTTGTCCAATAGGACCATTAATAGTTATATCTTGTATTTTTTGATCTTGTAACAAAACTTCTATTAACCCAAAACCAACAGTATATCTTACCAAAATATTAGTAATATCTTTTAGCTCTCTCCAACTTAACTCAATATTTTTATGCTCTGCTAATTCTTGTATTAAATCTCTACCGATATTAAAAAAAGTACTTCTCATTTTTTCAGGATCTGAAAAATCTTCTTCTTTAGGTTTATGTTCTGCCAATACCATTCTAGCCATTTCAAGAAGTTCATATTTCTCTTCACTCAATCTAAACTCTGGGGGACTCAAATGATAAAGATGTTTTATATCATCATTAGTATCATAAATAGTTACTTCTGCATCTTTTCCAATTTTATAAGAATCTAATATTTCTGCACCTAATGGTACCTGAGACATTAATTTAGTATACATAAAATTGGGTGTAATTACTACCCTGAAAATTCTTCTATAAACACTTCTATCACCAAGGTGATAGCCATCAAAATAAGGCTGTGCTAAAATTATTAATTTCGTCTTTTCAAGCAAATTCATAAAATATTCAAGCAAAGCCATATAATTCTGACTACAATCTATACATGCATAACTTTTAGACAGAATTTTCTGTTCTCTTATTGTTCTTCTTAATTCAACATATGCTCCAATAGGATCATATAATAACAAATTATTAATTATTCCTTGTATGAAATTATATCTATCTGGATGACTTTTTCCACACGAACTGCAAGTAAAAGCCCCGACACTAAAACTTTTTTTTCTTTTAGACAGATGGTTATAAATTGTAGCAATCTCAGTTAACAACTGAACATTATCAAATTCATATTCATAATTTCTTCTTTGTACAAAAATAATTTTGGTAATAGAAGGAACTTCAACTAGTTTTAATATAGTACTTCTCATACAATTTTTATCATCTTCAATAGAAGGAGCATAGCTAGAACCATCTGCATTTATAAGCATAACTTCATCTTGACCCTCTTTTCTTACTTCATATTGATCAGGTTTTAATTTTGATTGAAATAGCATAATAACCACTTAGTTATAATAACATAACTTATTAAACACTTTTATTTTTAACTATTTAATTACAGTTATTAAATACTTTTCGTTAACCAAGGGTTAACGACTATTCACTTTGTGAACATTTCGTTAGCTTAATGCTAACGACTGTTTGTTATACGAACATTTCGTTGGTAAAAACCAACAACAATTCATTTCATTAAAATGCCTGAAAACTACGTACAAAACTTAAACGAATTTGCTGCACGTTTAAGAGTTCTAGAAAGCAAAGTAAATCTTATTAAAGATGATATTTCAGTTACAAACTCAAACTTAATAGAAGAAAGCAGAAAAGCTATAACTAAACATCAAATTTCTTCACAAGACATTAAAGAAATGAGAATAGAAATTACAAAAATGAAGGAAACTCTAAAACATATGATTGAAGAGTCTTCAGAATTTGCACGAAAACAAGATATAAAGGTTTTAGAAAAGTATATTAATATGTGGAATCCACTTAGATATGTAACTGAAACAGAAGTAAAGGATATTACAAAAAAACAATTAAAAGAACTGCTAGAACTGCAGTCAGAAACTGAAAATGCCGACTAATACGCCTGTAAAAGAAGTCGAAGCTTTGAAACAACAAAGTCTAACAAATGATCAAATAATAAAAGATCTCCAAGGCAAGGGATTCAGTTCACAACAAATATACGACGCACTAAATCAAACTGATGTTAAAATGGGTGTAAACCAACCAACCGAAGATGAAATGAGTGAAGCTCCTTCACCATACTCTGATGATATGTCAAGTATGCAACCCTCTCTAATGGATGATTCTGCAACTCAGCCAGCAGACATATCTCAAATGGATATGCCTTCAGAACCAGAAATTCCAAGTCCACAAGAATCATATTCTCCAGTTCAACCTCAACAAAACTATCAACAACAGCAACAATTCTCAAATCAAGACATTGAAGAAACTGTAGAATTAATAATAAGTGAAAAATGGTCTCAATTAATTGAAAAAATCGGAGACTTCCAAGTCTGGAAAGAAAAAAATAGAATGGAAGTAGAAGCAATAAAACAGGAAGTTCTAAGATTAAGAACAAACTTTGAAAACTTACAAAATTCATTAATCTCTAAAGTTAATGAATATAACAAAAATATTACTAATGTAACTTCTGAAATGCAGGCAATGGAAAAAGTCTTTGAAAAGATTTTAGAACCAATGACTGCAAATATAAAAGAGCTTAGCAGAATTACAGAAGCAATGAAGAAAAAATAATTGTAAAACCTAACTCTAAAAATAATAAAAATTTAAAGAAATTAATCTTTCTTAATCATCGCAATAGGACCACTTAGCAACTTAACTGCAAATACAGCAATAACAAATAAAAATACTGCAGCAATTAATCTTGAATTAGAAAAAGTATACTGAATTTCATTTACAGGTGCAATCTCGCCTGCTTGAACTGTAGCATCAGCACCAAAAAATTGTCCAAAAGTTGCTATCAAACCTGCAACAACGATTACAATTGAAAACATAAGTGCAATCCACATAACTGTACTATCTACCAAAATATATTTCTTAATATGTGCTAAATCCATACCCATAAATAAAAACACTAAAAATACGCAGAGAGCAATTATTACCATGGTTACAAACCAAGGTGCAACAAAACTAATAAACTTCACAGCACCAGGCATTGCTAAAAATAATAATGCTAAAGCCAAAGCAACCCACGCATTAATAGAATTACTTTCTCCCAAAACTTTAGTTCTTACTAAAACAGCATAAAGAACTACATAAATCATGATAGCTACAAATACTGGAAGTAAATACGTTAATAAACTTATATCAAGTGGAGTTGCCATTGTAAAAATTATGTTGTCTTAGGCGGTTTGGCTACGCCCCCATCAGGAGGATTATATGCACTAAACATCGCATTAATAAAATCTCTAGTATTATCAACCCTTATTTTTCTTTTATTCTCGTCTAACTCACCACCAGTTATCATTTTAACAACAAGTATTATTATACCTAAAACAATTAATATTCCAATATCCTGCTGAGTAATATACTGTGACAAAGGCAATCTATAATATCCCATTGCTGAATTCAATGCCCAAATAACACCAACTATTGCAATTATCAATGCACCCCAAGACATAATTCCTGAAAATCCTGGTGTTCTTCCAAGCAATAATCCTAATACAACTAAAAACATTAAAACAATTATAACTACTAATGAAACTCTTGGTAAAAACCCATTTATAGTATCAACTATGTCTCTACTTGCGACAACTAATAAACCCATTACCAAAGCAATAAGCATATGAACATTTTTTTTACCTGAACCAAAAAGACCTATTTTTTCAAGTAAAGCAAATATAATTGAGAATACTAATAAGAAAGGTAAGATTACATCAAATCCACCTATGCCTATGAACCAACTAAGCATATAATTGAAATCTACGTTTTCTAATACCATTATGACACCTCTTTTTTAAATAAATATGATTCTATTTTTAATCTTTTCTCTAACTACTACTTTTTTTGCCCTCACTTTTTTCTTTTGAGCCATTAACTACAAACAAAATTACACCAATAAACACAATAAATATTAACACACTTCCAACAATAGCACTATCCCAATTTTGAAAAGTATATTTTAAAATATAATTTAGCCAAGAATCTCCAGATTTAGTTTCCAAAGTTCCCAAGAAGATTAAAATCACCAATATCAGTGAAGAAATTATCAAAGTTGTTTTAAGACCTTTAACTTTTTCAATAGCCTCAAACAATCCACCTGGTGCAATAAACATTCCAATTAATAATAAAAATGATAACGCAACGACAATTAACAAAGCTACTTTAGGCAAAGCATTATTTATCACACCAACAACTTTTGTAGCTACAACAACTAACAAAGCAACAACAAATGCAACCATTGCATCTAAATTTTTCTGCGGATGAGTTTCATCTCCAATTTTAACTTCACCAAGAATTCTGCTTTTCTCAAGAATAGCAAATACAACAGTAAACACTAATAAGAAAGGTAACAACACATCAAAAATACCAAATCTTCTAAAAAAGTCTAATACATTCCCTAATGTTGTTCCAGGCATAAAAGAAAACTAAATAACCACAGTATTTAAATTTTGTGGTTATCTCAAAAAATAGATAAACCTTTATTCTTCAATTGAAGGTGCTTCTGAGCCTTCTTCTGTAAATGAAGGTATGCTTGCTTTGTTGATTATGATCACATCACCAACAGCTTTTACAAAATTATGTGGTACAATTACACCTTTTGCTCCACCGAGAACTTTAGATAAAGCTGATGACCTTGTTGCTCTTACTCTCCAACCAAAAACTCTATTAAGAGTAATTATTGCTTCTTCTATATCACCAAAATAGCATCCAGTATCATCAAAAACCCTCATGTTTTGCATTTCACTTATTCTTTTTGCATTAAGCATCTTTAAAACCTCCCCAAATTGTATTTTAGAAATTTTTTTAAGTATATAAATATTTCTCTATTAAATAATGAATAATAGACTAATAATTATAGGAACTTCTCATATTGCACTCGAATCTTTTAATGAAGTCAAATCAAAGATAGAAGAAATCTCACCAGATATTATCGCCCTAGAATTAGACGGGGATAGATTCCATAGCCTTTTAAACCCAGTTAAAACACGTCCTAGCCCATTTAAAATAGGTCTGAAATTTTGGATAATTAATTCTATAGGCGCATTTATAGAAAAAAAACTTGGAAAAAGAGCAGGCTTAGAACCTGGCGCAGAAATGAAAATTGCAATCAAATTAGCTAAAGAAAAAAACATAAAAATTTCTTTAATCGATCAACCTATCCAAATCACATTTTCAAGACTTTTAAAAAATTTAACTCTAAAAGAAAAATTTAATTTTGTTATAGAATTTTTAAAAATACCTTTTATCCCTTTTGTTAAAAAAACTAGATTATTAAAATTAGATCTTAAAAAAGTTCCAAGTTCAGAAATAATTTCACTTTTAATGGTAGAAGTTAAGAAAAAATTTCCAACAATTTACGAAGTATTAATAAATGAAAGAAACATTTATATGGCAAATAGACTGAAACTATTAAGGCAATATCATCCAGATGCAAAAATAATTGCAATTGTGGGTGCAGGCCACAAAAAAGGCATTGAATTATTGCTTAAAGAAAAATAAAAAGAGATGATTAAAATTAAGTTTGAATTAAATCAAGAAACAAAATATTTACTAATTGCATCCTTTTTTATAGGTTTTGCAATCTCATTTAACCAGTGGGGAGATAAAACTTTCAATCTTCTAACAGGATTATTTAATTTGTTCAAAGCATTTATTATATCCTTATTTATACTTTTAATTTCATTATATTTTCAAAAGAAATTTGCAGAAAAACACGGAATAAAAATAGAATATAACTTATGGTTCTTAAATGATTTCAGAAAAAAGGGTTTTCATACTAAAAAGTTTCCAACTTTCCCATTAGGAATCATTTTACTAATATTTGTAACCCTTTTTACAACAGGAAGACTATTCTTCTTAGCAGTAGGGGGTTTTGCAATAAAACAAATTAACAAAAGTGCAAGACTTCAAAAAAAGTTTAAAGATTTAACACAAAAAGAAATTTCACAAATTGCACTAAGAGGGCAATTAGCATTCCTAATTATTACAATCATCTCAACACTATTAATTCCACTTCATTTAGTTTTCACAGAAATAGCAAAAATCTCGGCTTGGCTTGCAATTTTCAATATACTTCCATTCCCAAATTTAAATGGTGCAAAAATGTTCTTTTACGAGCGTTTACAATATGTTTTTTGGTTAATATTAATAGTTACAGCTTCTTTACTATTACTCTTAACTAAAACAGCAATTACTCCAATAATTATAGCTTTAGTCTTTGCACTCGCAATAACCATTTATTACGCATACATAAGATTTTCCTAAGCAAATAAGCTTATCACGCCCTTCTGCAATAGCCATAAGAAAAATAGTAGACTTAAAATAGGACTTACTCCAATAAGCATAAGTAATAAATATACCCCTGCTGCTAAATCAAAAAAACTAGCTATATCACTCAAAAATGCTAAAGCCTTTAATATCAAATAAACTGCAAATATGACTACCATAAGCTTAAAAATTCCAAACTTAGCAAATACAAACATAATTGCGGCAATTATATCCAATATACCTAATATTTTTGCAAACATAACAAAAAAACATTAAAAACCTTTATTAAACTTTAGAAAATGCCTGAATATAAAATCAAATTCGAACCCAGACTTTACCAATCTTCTATACTTGAAACTTCAACCCAAAAAAACACATTAATTGTTCTTCCAACAGGTTTAGGAAAAACAAAAACTGCAATTCTTGTAAGCCTTCATAGATTAAACAATTTTCCAAACTCAAGAATTCTATTTTTAACACCAACAAAACCATTAGTTTCTCAAATTGCAAACGAATACAAATCATCTTCAGATTTAGATTCAGTAAAAACATTTACAGGAGAAATCTCACCAGAAAAAAGATCTCAACTCTGGAAATCATCAAAAGTTATAGTCTCAACACCACAAACAATTGCAAATGATATTATCAACAAAAGAATTTCTCTAAAAGAAGTTTCGTTATTAGTTGCAGATGAAGCACATAGAGCAACAGGGGACTATGATTATTGTTTTATAGCAAAAGAATATCAAAAAATTGCAGACTTTCCAAGAATAATAGCTTTAACCGCTTCTCCAGGTTCAAACTATGAAAGTATAATAAATATTTGTAAAAATTTATTTATAGAAGATGTTGAGGTTCGTACAGAATCAGATGAAGATGTTTCTCCTTATATTCAAGAAATGGATATCGACTGGATAAAAGTTGATCTTCCAGAAGATTTTACAACTATAAAAGTTTTACTTGAAGAAATTCTAAAAGAAAGACTCCAAAAATTAAAAGAACAAAAAATAATTTCTACTCTCAACGTTTCAAAAAAAGAACTTCTTGCATCACAAGCAAGAATTCATGGTATGCTTGCAAAAGGAAATAAGGATTATTCTTTAATGCGCGGAATTTCAGTAATTGCAGAAACAATAAAACTCCAATATGCTGTAGAATTAATAGAAACTCAAAGTGTAAATTCTTTAATTCTTTATCTAGACAAAATTATCAAAGAAGCTGAATCCGGAAAAATAAAAGCTTCTAAAAGTATAGCAATAGATGAACGCTTTAAAACAGCGTATATTAAGGCTAAAAGCCTTTTTGAAAGCTCAATAAAACACCCAAAATTAACACATTTAATAGAATTAGTAAAACAAGAAGTTGCAAAAGATCAAAAAATAAAAATAATTATTTTTACCCAATATCGTGATTCAGGTTCAGAAATTGAATCTATTCTAAATAAGGAGAATATTAAATCAACCTTGTTTGTAGGACAAGCAAAAAAGAATGGTGTTGGATTATCACAAAAAAAGCAAATTGAAATATTAAATAATTTTAGAGAAAACAAATTTAACTGTTTAATTGGAACTTCAGTTTCAGAAGAAGGAATAGATATCCCAAAAGTAGACCTAGTTATTTTCTACGAACCTATTCCTTCAGCAATTCGTTCAATCCAAAGAAAAGGAAGAACTGCAAGATTAGAAAAAGGAAAGGTAATAATTCTTATGACTAAAAATACAAGAGATGAAACTTCACATTGGGTTTCAATAAATAAAGAAAAAAACATGAATTATGTTCTAAAAAATCTAAAAACTAAACTTTCAAAAGAAACTCTTAAAAATAACACTCTAGAAAATATCCAAAACAATCAAACCAAACTTTCATTATTCTCAAAAGCCTCACAAGAAATAAAAATTATTGTGGATTCAAGAGAGAGCAATAAACATCTTCATGAATTAAATGATAAGGGAATTAATTTGGAAACAAGAAAACTAGAAGTTGCAGATTACTTACTTTCAGATAAATGTGCCATAGAATTAAAAACGGTTCCAGACTTTGTTGCTTCAATCATAGATAAAAGAATCTTAAATCAAATAAGAGAACTAAGAAATAATTATGAAAAACCTATTCTTTTAATTGAAGGACAAGAAGATATTTATTCAGTAAGAAAAGTTCATCCCAATGCAATAAAAGGTATGCTAGCCTCAATTATACTTGATTTCAACGTTCCCATTATATTTACAAAAAACCCGAGAGAAACTGCAGAGTTCTTAATGACCATAGCAAAACGTGAACAAAATGAATTAAAAAAAGACTTTGGAGTGAGGATAGATAAAAAACCACTAACAACCAAAGAACTTCAAGAATTTGTAATAGAATCTCTTCCAGGTATCGGACCAACAGCTGCAAAATCTTTACTTACACAATTTGAAACAATAAAAAATATTATCAATGCCTCAGAAGATGACTTAAAAAAAGCAGAAAACATCGGTGGAAAAAAAGCAAAAGATATTTTAGATTTAATTAATGAAAAATATCACTAATTACATTCAAACCTTTTCACAACACTATAAATTGGTCCATCTTTAGTTAACATACTTTGCATTAAAACAAATTCCTTAACTTCAAATTTATCATTTATTTTTATCTTATCAATTACATCAACAAATTTATCCTTATCAAAAACCTTCTTTACTCTTCCCAAAGTAACATGCGCTTCAAAACTATCATCTCTTGGAAATATCTCTAACAATCCAATTTCAATATCATCTTTTAAATAATGCAATTCTTTAGAATTCTCCAAATCAATAAAAACTACACTTATCAAACCTTTTCTTTGAAAAAACCCCGCTTTTCCAACTTGTAAACTAAACTCTTTAAACTTAACTTTTTCAAGCTCTTCAATAGTTTTTTTCATTAAAATAGAATTAACTTCACCTAAAAACTTCAAAGTCAAATGTATATGTTTCTTAGCAACCCATTTAGTACTTAAAACATCTTTTCCAAACTCTTTCTGAATATCAAATAATTTATCTCTTATTTCTTTTGGAATCTCAATAGTCAAAAACAATCTCATGAAAATAATTTAAAACTTAGAACTTTAAAAACCTAACCTTTAAATATGGGTAAATCTCTATTATATTTATGAAAAAGTCAACAGCACTAAAATTAATATTGGGAATCTCAATTGCAGGAATGCTATTCTCGGGTTATTTATCCTACGGAGAATTAATCAAAAACACCTGTAGTTTTAGTAGATGCTTATCAGTAATAGGACTTCCAGCATGTGTCTATGGTTTTGTGATGTACTTAATAGTATTCATAATCAGCCTATTAGGATTAAGATCAAAAAATTAAATTAGGAAAATAAAATGCAACTCAAAGGCTCAGAAACAGAAAAAAATCTTTTAAAATCATTTGCAGGAGAATCTCAAGCTAGAAATAGATATACTTATTTTGCTTCAGTAGCTAAAAAAGAAGGCTATGAACAAATCTCAACAATTTTCTTAGAAACCGCAGACAATGAAAAAGAACATGCAAAAGTATTTTTCAAATATCTAAAAGGAAGGCCTTTAGAAATAACTGCAACTTATCCAGCAGGAAAAATAGATTCAACCGAAAAAAATCTTCTAGCTGCAGCAAACGGAGAACAAGAAGAACATACTCTTCTCTATCCAATATTTGAAAAAATAGCAAGAAAAGAAGGATTTAAAGAAATTGCTAACTCATTCAAAGAAATTGCAGAAGTAGAACAGCAACACGAAAAAAGATACAGAAAACTTCTTAATAATATTAAAACAAAAACAGTTTTCAAAAAATCAAAAGTAGTTACATGGAAATGTAGAAACTGCGGTTATGTTCATAAAGGAAAAGAAGCACCTAAATCCTGTCCTGCATGCCATCATCCACAAGCCTACTATGAAATTCTTGAAGAAAATTATTAAAAATTTCTGAATAAATTTTGAATTCTTCTAAAAAAAACTTAACGACCCTTCGGGTCGTAAAAAACTTGTACCCGACCATTAGAGATCGCGTCAGCCAAATTAACGTCGACAGCAATAACCCTGAGGCCCCAGTTACGATAGACCCTACGGAAACCACTTAAATCAGATGAAACTAATACTTTAATACCTTTATTATCTTTAGATTTAATTATTTTTTTAGTTTTAGAATCATAAGTTAAATAACC
>JAGVZY010000004.1 GCA_018302225.1 Candidatus Woesearchaeota archaeon | reverse complement strand
AGTGGTTGTTTCATGAAGTTTTGTGGATCCTGTTGATTCTTCTTTGTAACCACAACCACATACAAATTCATTTTTCCGAGGCATCATTAAACTGCCACATTTTTTACAAAATTTCATGTTATAATCCAATTCAAAAGATCAACAGCTTTTATTTTTATCCACCCTAAATAAGGTATTCTAATAATTGCCTTGCCCAAAATATTTTCTTTTGAAATTTGTTTTTCAAAAGATTGAACATAAACAACATTATCTCCTTTAGTAGTAATATAATCATCTTGTAGATCTACAACCCTATGTATAATTGGTTGTTTGTATAATCCTGTAGTATAAACTGCAATTTGACCTTTTTTAAGATTCTTTGCAGAAAATAAAATCATTATATCCCCTTTATTAAATCCGTGCTTAAAATTCCAAGAATTTAAGTCTTGTTCTGTAAAATTATAATCTGCATAAAATTCTTTATTTTCTTGAATCCAAGCTTGTAAATTGTCTTGATGTTCCATACTGTTTGAAACTACTGCAACTATAGGATATTGAGTTCCTAACATCAATCCAAGAAAAGGGTAAATCAGATATTTTACTAAAATAAAAGCAAGAATAATATTAACTACCCAGCTTAAAAGACTGTCATCTTCCCAGATAAACTTCCAGAAATCTTTTAGTAATTTTATGATTTTAGGGTTCATTTTTTAAGTATAGTTTAAAATTAAAGCTCAGAAATAAAAAGGTTTCTATGTTTCAGAAATAATTTCTGCTTCAAATCTGTAAATTCTTGTTAATTTAGACTTCCAAGCATCTTCTGGAAGTCCTGCTTTTTCACAAGTCATAGATAGTGCGTCTTCAATTGAGGTTATATTAAATTCTGTAAAGACTTGTGGAAGCAACAAACCTTTGTTATACCCTTGTTCAATTATCAAACCATCCCTTCCAAGTTTTATTTCTTTAATATTTTTTACTTGAAGAGGTTTTGATAAAATACTTATTTCTATTTCTAAATCTTTTACTTCTTCTTTTTTTAAAACTGGAAATCTTGGGTCTTCAAATGCTGCAAGTCTTGATGCTTCAACTAATGCTTTGTCTAAAGGATAAATAGGTTCTATAAATCCAATACAACCTCTTAGATTTCCGTGTTTTTTAAGAGTCACAAAAATGCCTTTCTTCTCTGGAAAACCTGTAAAATTAAAATCTGGATTTAAAATTGCTTCTTTCACAGCTTCTAAAAATATTTTTTTATTTTTTATCATTTTCAACAAACCATAAGCTTACATCAATATGATATTTATTTTTTTTATGAAAAAACATTGTCTTTTTTAATGTAAATTCAAATTGCTTAATCTTTTTATATTTATTATTTTTAAGAAGATTATCAATAAAATTATCTGTTTTTGAATTTGTTAAAATATAGGAGTATTTGGATTTTTTTAATGCGACTTCTATAAATATTCTATCTGCATTTTTATTTTGAACACCAAAAGGAGGATTTTCTAAAATAGTATCAATTTCTTTATTGAATTCTTCTACATTCAAATTTAGAAATTCTGCATTAAATTTCTTTTTAGTTTCTAATTCTAGATATTTTAAATTTTTTTGAGCTTGAATTAAGACTTTTTTTGAGATATCTACAAAGTAAACTTTTTTTGCACCTAAGAGAAGAGCACAAATTCCAAGTATTCCTGTACCACAACCTAAATCTGCGATGATTTGATTCTCTATATTTTTGTTTAAATAAGCTATCCAAACCATTTCTGAAGCTATTTCTGATGGGGTGGAATATTGTTCTAATTTAGGATTAGGAGAATTGAAATCTTCTAATTTTGAAATTAAAATTTCCACTTCTTTTTTAGATACCATTTTATTTTTCTATTAATTTAACTTTGAAAAATCTTTCTAATTTTCTTATTACTTGGATTGAAGGATCTTCTGAATCGGATTCTATTTTATGAATTATACTTTCTTTTTCTGATATTTTTTGAGCTAATTCGGATTGTTTTAAGTTTAATTTTTCTCTTAATTGCTTTACTCTTTTCCCAAGATTTTCTATATATAGCGGTTCATCTTTAAAATCAGATGAAATATTTTCTTTGAATTTAAGAATAGTATTTTTTTTATGCTGCATTTGGGAAAGAGGATTATTTTCCTTTAAATATTCGATAGGTTTTCCATATTTTAAACAATTAGCGCATAAATTCATTAAAGTACTTTCTACTTTCGCTTTATAAAGCTGTCCGGAAAAACCGCATATTTCACATTGCATCTTAATTTAAAGAGTTTAATATCTCTTTATAGGTTGTAAACCCTTCTAATTTTTTGTTTGAATTAATTATTAGAGTAGGAGATTTGGTAATATTATATTGGGTTTTAATCGACTCTAAAAGCGGTTCTTGAGTGTAGGTTCTATCAAAAGAAAAAACATAAACCAATTTATTCTCTTCAACTAATTCATCTAGATTGGTACCTTGTGCAATAGAAGAACCTTGGTCAATATCATAAAAAAATAGAATCATATGATTTTTAGTTTTACAATTTTGATTCATTTTTGTAAAAAGTATAAATGCATTTAATTCTAATAAGAAATACTTTCTTTTTAAATAATTATATTCATCTTCATTATAAAATTTTTTTGATTCATAGGAAGATAGAAGTCTTCCAACCCTTACGGACTCTAAAGATACTTTTTCTGCAAGAGGGAGTGCATTTTTACACCAATCTCCACCAAATACAGAATAAAAGTCTTGATTAATGAGATAACTTTGAGAATTTAAATCACTCTCACTTAGAAGATTTGAAAGATCATTTACTCTTAATTTATCCATCTGAAAACCGATAAATAAACCAATTATAAAAACAACTAAAGTAAATATAAAACTTCCAATCAATAGTTTTGTTCGACTTACCATTTTTTCTTTAAATTTCCTGTTTCATTAATAAATGCTGAAACCCAGTGTGAAGCAATAATGTAAGGATAAATAACAAAGAATATAAATATAACGAATGGGCTCTTGATTTTTTCCTTATTTAAAATATGGGAGATGTAAAAAATATAAATTCCTAAGATTAGCATAACTACGATTGGAAAAATTAATTTATAATCTAGAGAGAGCAAAGTTTCTTTTACGCCCAAAAAATTAATATTTAAAGCTGAAAATCCTAAACTAAATAGCTCCATTAATTTTATTCTTAAAGTTTTAAAGAGAGTTATTAAAGTAAGTGAAGTTAGGGCAATTATAATTAAAGGATATAAAATATTTATTGGAAATTGAAATTTACCCATCATACCATATCTTTGATTTAAGAACATCTTACTATATTGAATATGGTGTCTTATATATCCCCTAAACCACCGCACTCTTTGCCTCCACAAGGCTTTAAATGTTAATGGGGGGTGAGTAAATACTGCGGCTTTTGCTTCCATCTTTATTTTATAACCATGATAAATTAAACGCATACCCATTTCAAAATCATCTGTTAAAGTTAATTCATCAAATCCCCCAAGTTTTTTCAATAAAGAAGTTCTATATACTGTCATTACTCCATGAGTTAAATGAAGGGTTTCTATTGAAGACATCAAAGATCTTATTACTCCAGCAATAAGATATTCTATTTTTTGTATCTTGCTTATTATTTTTTTAGGATTCTTTATTTGCATAAAAGGAACTGTGGCAGCAATTGATTCATCTGAAAAATGGGGTAATAATAAACTTAAAGTTTCAGGTTGCACTTCTGAATCAGCGTCTACATTTGAAAAAAATTCTCCTTTTGAAATTTCAAGAGTTTTATTTAACGCATGTGCTTTGCCTTTATGATTTAAAGAGATTATTGTTAACGAATGTGTTTTTGAAAAATTCTTGACTAAATTTAAAGTATTATCTTTGCTACCATCATCGGCTACGATTACTTCTATGTTTTTGTAATTTAATAAAAAAATAGAATTTAAAGTGTTAATAATCTTTTTTTCCTCGTTATAACAAGGGATGGCAATAGTCACTAAAGGATAATTTAATAAAATGTTAAGATTGGTTTTTTCTTGTTTAATTCCATTAAATAGAAGAATGCTAAACCAAAAAGTAGTCATAAATAACATGACAAAGGAAGCAAACCAGATTATAGCAGTAATCATTGTATTTCTCCTTTATTATATCTCCAAATTTCAATATTTTCATCTTTGTATATTCTTTTAAAGTTATCATTCGGGTTTTTTTGCAAAATATTCAAAACAAAGATTAGACCTTTTTCTTCGTTATTCCATATTTGTCTTTTCATTTCGGTGGTTATTAAGATGTAATCTAGATTTGTATTATTTAAATAGGTTAAAATGTCTTCAAGATTTTTAGAGCTTAAGAAAATATCATTTACTAAGTTATCTTTCTTTTCTACACCAAAACTAAAATCATCATAGAAATTCTTTTTTCCAAAATAGTTTATTAAATAACCATTATCTTTTGATGAAAGAATAATACTATCATTATTTAGTTCGTTTAGATAGGAAAATGAATTCACTGTTGCTTGAGTGGGTTCTAAATTGAAGGAGTGTGTTATGAATGATGCACCTGAAAAGATAATCCCACATATTAAAATCCAGATTGTTAAATTCTTAATAAGATAGCTTTCCCATTTATCATTTATCATTAAGATTATAGCATAAGCAGAGATAAAAGCAATTATAAAAGAAAGTAAAAATATTGCCCAATGTTCAAATATCAACAAAATTAGTCCCGGTATTAATAAAAAGTAAGGAATATAAAATTCTTTTTTCTTTTTCCAAAAAAAGAAAATGCTTGAAAATACAGTTAAAATAGCAAATAAACTTAATCCATAAGTAGCACCAAAATCAAAAATTAATGTTCTAAGTTGAATTACTGAATTGGTTGGTGCAAAAAAATTCCAAAGTATAGGGACTAATGCCAATTCTAAAACTAGTAGGATGAGTGTCTTTTTTGTATCTGCTTTCTTATAGAAAAGTGAAACCAATAAAAATCCAGTTATACAAATTAATGCAAAATAAATATCTACTAAAGCTAACAGTATATTTAAGATGATAAAAAGATTTTTTTTGTTTTTTATAAAAAGGTAAATAATAATCAAAAGTAAAGTAATTGGTAATGCAAATCTGGTTAAAACTGTGTAAAGATAAATAAAGGGTGGAGAAATTATTAATATTAAAGAGCTTAAGGATTTTATATTATATTCAAATTTTTCTAAAATTAAATAAAAGAAAGTGAAACTAATCAAACCTAGAATTAATAAGAAAATTCTTCCTGCATTAAATAGACCTATATTAAAAGTCTTATTTAAAATATACAATAAATAAGGTGTGGAAAGAGGCATAAAATTGTCCCTGCCTGAATAACTTAAGTTATCAGATATTTTTTCTGCCCCCAACATTTTTGCAAATCTGTAGTGATAGTAAGCTTCTTCTCCAGGTGGATATTCTGAGTTTCTAAGAATATTAGGCAAGAGAAGTATAACTAGACAGAACAAAACCAGTGCAAGATAGGTTATTAGTTTAGCACTGGATTTTGATGATTTCTGGGTTTCCATTCCTGATTCTTTCAAAGCAAGTTTTGTCATTTGCATATTCTATTTCTTTAACTAAATATTTTTCTTTTGTTAAATTTGAAAAATATATATAATTTATCTCATACTTTTTTATTAAATTTAATGCCTTTGTTTCTGAATTGGTGGTATAAATAGTTTGTATATCTTTTGTTTTTTCTTCTATTTCTATTCTAGAAAGAGTATAATCATCCCAAACGGTTTTTCTTTCTATAAAATAAGTTATAAGATGGCTTTCTTCTGGCGAGGTTAAAATAAGAGCAGATTTTGGGAGGTTATCCTTTAACCATTGAAGAGTATTTATTTCTTCTGAAGTAATTGAATTTTTTATAGTTTGATTTCCTGCATCTAAACTAAGATAAACATTTGAAATTAAAAATAAAAGGATAATAAATATATAAAAACCTCTTTTAAATCTAATAAGTTTGGTTTTTTTATAATATTCATATAATAATTCAAGCCCTTTTGCAGAAAATAATGTTAGTGGAGCTATTAAAATGAGTAAACCGATATAGGGGTTGATAGTCCTGGATATGAGAAGTATAATTGTTGAGATTATGAATGCTAAGTTTATAAGAACATACTCTGGAGGTTTTGAATAGATTGAAGCTATTAAACCAATTATGCCAAAGATTAAGATTAAAACTCCTACACTTAAAATTAGATTTATTATACTTAGACTAGCAAATTCTATGTTTAATGGATCTAAAGGAGTATTCTGCGTTAATCCTTGTAATCCTGAACTAAATAAAACATTCTTATAAATTAAAAGATTGGAGAATATAATTGCAAAGATACAGAAAATAATCGCTTCTCCTTTAAGTCTTTCAAGTTTCATTGACTCAGATAACATAAGTAATAAATAAATTATTAATGCAAAAGCAATTAAAATGGACATTGGAGAGATTAAGGCCAATATAAATGAAAGTATAATAAAATAGGTTATATTGTTTTTAAATTTGAGATTTAAAGAAAAATAAATTATTCCAAGCATTAAAAATAAAATGATAGGAATAAGAGATATTTTGTTTAAGGTTATTTTAAATAATACGGGGGAAAAACTAAAAAGTAAAGTTGAGATAAAACAAATTTTTTCGTCTTTACAAAATAATTTTGAAAAATAAAATAAAACTATTGCTGCAAATACAATTAGTAAAGATATAAATATTTTAATACCCCCATTTCCAAATATTGAAAAAGGTACTAATAGATAGGAAAATAATGGGGAAAGAGTAAGCAAATTTATATTCTGAGCTTCTGTCTGAGAAACTTTACCTGTATCTTTGATACTTTCTATTTGCTTTATATAAAAATAAGACTTTCCATTACTAAACTCAGGTGTTGAAAACTCGAAGATAAATCTGGATAGAAGGATTACAAAAATCAATGCAATTATATATTTATTTAGTTTCATGTTTTTTTGTTAGCGTAGCATTTTGAAGCTTCTTTCTTGACTCTTTGATTATCTCTTCTATAGATTTGCGATCCTCAATAGTTAAAATGCTAAATAAACCCATGGGTGCCTTATTTAATAGTATATGGGCTTCACTCGCTCTATTTATATCGACAAGTCTATTAATCTTATTAAATCTTAGTTTTTCCTCTTCTAAAAGTTTTTCGTCTAAAACTTTGCCTAATTTAACCATTTGGCTATGGAATTGGCCCTGTTTCGGGGAATTATCTAAATATTTCTTGTATTGTTTTAATAAAGATGCGAATTCTAATACAAATTGGTTTAGGTTTTCTTGTTTTAATAAACTGTCCAACCTTTCTAATCTTTCTTTTATAATTTTTTCGTTAAATACTAAACGCCATTGTCCTTCTCTTGACTCAGGCATTTTTTCTGATTTAAAGAATCTTAATGAAATAGTTTTATATGTATCTATAAGAAGATTATGTATTTCTCCGAATGAATCAAAATTCTTATAATATTTAGGAAGTTTTTTATAAACTGTTGAAATTTGTTTGTATCTTTTCATTGAATCAAAATAATTTCCTTTATTAACTAGTTCTTTTATTTTTGAACACTCTTCTTTCCATTTGGAAATTGGTGCTCTTCCCCATAAGTAAATATGCCATCTTTCATTTTTATCTTTTATTAAAACATATATTAATAATAAAAGTAATATAATTACTAAAATAATTAATATCCAGAAAGAATCCTTTATAATTGAATATCTTTTTGATGGAACTTCTGTGTGTGATGTGCCTTTAGTTGTGTTAATATTAACGTCTAAAGAAGGCTTTGTGAAAATTCCTTCATTGTCTTTATTTAATTTTACATCTATAGTTACATCATCGGCAGTAATTGAGAAACCTTCATCGCCATATTTGAAGTTTATTTTTGGTTTATCTTCATAACTATATTTTTTTAATAATTCTGCTAAATCTTTTTCTAGTTTATCTGTAATTCCAGGGTATAAAGATAAATCTAAACCTGATTGTTTTAACATTTTTTCAATACCTTCTTCAAGAGGGGATTTTAATTCGTAAGGTATTTCATAGGAATAACTGCAGAATTTGAATTCTGAATGATCCCCCAAGCATTTTCCATCTGAGCAAGAACATGAACAAGTTCTTGTTTGAATTCCTTTTTCTGTACAATCAGACCATTGACTACAAGACCATTGTTTTGTACAAGATAAGATTGTTGAAGATCCTCCACCACCACCGCCAGAAGAACCTCCACCTGGAGTGGATGTTGGTGTTGAAGCAGTTACTGTAAATGTAGCATTACTACAATCTACGCCTTCGTTTTCTTCATCCCACCCCGAGAAAACTATTCCTACTGAACCTGTCCATCCTGCTGTTGGTGTAAGAGTTGCAATCTCAGTATCATTGTCTGTAGCAATTGCAATATTATCTACTTCTGTATAAGTATAATTAATTGCATCTTCATCTAAATCTGTAATATATAGACTTAAATTCAAAGTTTGTGAAGTGTCTTGTACCCAACTTGTTGTTGGAATGACTGCACAAGTTGGAATAATATTATATATACTTAAATTCCAAAAGTCTGTTGTAGCTAATTGATTTGAAGAATTTACATAAACAGTTATATTATGCCATCCTGTATCTGAACCATTTGAAATATAAGTGAAGTTATCTGTAGTTGCATTTCCATAATCATCAAAGTACCATAAGTAGTCAATTGCGTCTGAGTCTGTGTCTATTGCAGTTATATTAAATGAAATTGTACTTCTTTTGGAAATATTTACTAGTTCTGATTTAGTTTTAGTAAAAAAGAATATATTTGGTATATCTGTTGAAATTCCAGGATAATCATCATAATCAAAAATATAAGCGTTTCCATTTTTATCTGAAGCTACTGCGGGTTTTGCGGCATTAGTTGCACTATTTATTGAAATATTTTGAGGTATTGTCCAAGCACTATTTTTATATTCTGTTAAAGCAATCATTCTTGTTGAAACATTTGTATATCTCCATACAACAAATAAATCAGTTCCATTTGCAGAGATTGAAGGATTGACGGCTGATGAACCATAACCTCCAGATAAGAAAGTTTCTGTACCTAGTGTATCTGTTTCAAGGTTATACGTTCTATAATAGATTCCTTCAGCACCTGCGCGTGCATCTTCCCAGACTACATGAACTGTGTTATCTACTGTAACAGCTAAGTCTGCTCTTAAAGAATTTGCAGTATCTGGAGAGGTTATTATAGGAGGTATATCTGAATAAGAATTATTACTTGCATTAATTGTACGAAGTTCTACTTCATAAGCGGTATTATCTCCGAAATCATTGTAAACAATATAATACATATCATCGTAACCTGCTACAACTTTTGGAATACCTGTATCTAAATCATCATCTACAGTTAAATTAGTTTCATTTTCCCATTCCATTGTATTATTAAATAGCCTATAATAAGTTTCAAAATAATTTCCAGATAAATCTGTATCTCTATCATCATCCCATACGACTAAGATAGTATCATTAAATCCAATTGCAACATCAACCGAATATGCTCTTGCTGAAGTATTATCCATTAAAACAGAATTGTTAGTCCAATTTTGCGCAGCATCATCATAGATATTATAATAAACTCTTCCTTGAGCTTCTGAGTCCCTATAATCTATCCAAACTACAAATGGTGAATCTGTTGAGTTTACTGCAATACTTGCATTTGATGAAGGAGAATTTATATCTACTGAGGGCCAGGAATCTCTTTCCCAAGCTTTCGAAGTTGTATTATACATAGAATAATGAACTTCATCTGTATTTGATGTGTCTGAGTTTAATTCTGTATCTGACCACACCGCATGAACATTTCCTGAACTATCAATTGCAATTTGTATATCTTGAGCATAAGAAGTTTGATCTGTAAGATTTTTTGAATTACTCCAAACATTTCCTGTTGAAGGTTCTGCATAATGAATATTTGGTGCAGAGTTTGCAAAAATAAATATTGAAGTAAATATAATTGAGACTAGTAAAAATACTAATATTCCAATTTTACTTATTTTATTCATTTTTTAATTTTAAATACCATTGATTATTTTCAAATTCGAAAATTGCTTTTTTTGGTTTGTTTTCATCTAATGTGAAAAGAAGTTCTTTTGGAATTGTTACTTCATAACTTCCAGAACGATTGTAAACTCTTCTTCTAATTTCTCTTGTTGAATTTGTTTTCAAATAATCTTCAAAAAGGATTAGTGTGCGATTAGAGTTTATTACTTTAAAGACAGCACAGAAATTGTCATCAAGGTTAAAATGAAGTATTAAAGGCTTAGGTAGAGTGGTTTCTAAACTATTTCCACGTTTGTAAATACCCCTTTCTATGGATTTTGCCTGCATTTTTTACTTACTTTTTTACTTATTTTAGTACTTATATAATTACTTATTTAGATTAAAGAAAGGTTGTATATAAAGGTTTCTGAGCCCAGAATCTAATCTTTAAACATTTGTTCTACTAAAACTGTTGCATAACATCCCTTAGGTAAAAAGAATCTAATCTCTTGCTTCCATGATTTTGGAAAGAATTCGTCTTCTGCAAAGTTTACAGTTTCTATTTGTACTTCTTGTTGATATACTCTTTTTGAAGAATCTGCACTTAAAAATGGAAGCTCTTTGAATATAAAATCTTTCTTTGTTAAACCTTCTCCAGCAAGTAAATTATTGTATTCTTCACCTTCGTAATCAAATCCAATTACATCTAAGGGTTTATCTAATCTATTCCAAAGATAAGATTGAAATGCAGAGACATAGAATTTTAACTCTCTTTTATCATATTCATTTAAAGCAGCAATATAGTCTGTGTATTTAGGTTTAAGTTTTAATAGTTCTGTTACAGTTTTATAATCTTTTTTTAATAAAGCTCGACCAATAATAATATTGTTCTTATCCATTCCAAATCTTTGATCTCCATAATAATTTTTAAAACTTTTAATTTCTTCATATTTCTTTTTTAGATTTCTAACTACAATATCAAAGAAGTTTCCTTCTAAGTCTCCTAAAGAAATAGGTTTTTTACCTTTACCAAGATATTCAAAACTAACATCTTTGAGTTTTATTGATTTTAATTTCTGTTCTGGATTTGAAAAAGTTCTTATTGAAATATATTGTTCTGTTACTGCATCTTTGTCTTTATTACCTGCATATCCAAAGTCTTTTAAGTTAATATCTAGAATATCTGCAAGTTTTCTTAAAATATCAAAAGTATTCCAGCCATCTTTTTTTAAGATAAAATAATGATAACAACAACCTTTTTCATCTTTTTCTAAGAATTTATTAATATCTAAAATTTCTTTAACAAAAAAATCTTGATTCTTATACTTTAGTTGCATAAGAAAGTTTATAAGTCCTAAAGAGTTATAAGCATTTCGTAACTATTATAAGTTATATTAGAATATACAAAATAGAGGTGTGATATTGAAGAAGATAATAATAATTCTTGATGGCTTGGCAGATTTACCTCTAAAGGAATTAGGAAATAAAACTCCATTAGAAGTTGCTAAAACCCCTAATTTGGATTATCTTGCTCGAAAGAGTCTATATGGTTTGATGTGGCCTGTTAAAGGTATTGCACCTGAATCTGATTTATCTCAATTTTTAATTTTGGGTGGAGATAAAAAAGACTATCTTGGGAGAGGAGTTATTGAGGCCTTGGGTACCGGAATTAAAATTAAAAAAGATTGTATTTATATGCGAGTTAATTTTGCTGAATTTTCTAAAAATAAGATTACAAATAAACGCATAATTCTATCTGACAAAGATATAGGGAGGGTTAATAAAATTTCTCAGACTATAAAAGTTTACAAAACAGTAGATTATAGAGGAATATTAGAAATAAAAAATGCTTCTGAAAATGTCACAAATACACATCCAGGATATAAAAAAATAAAAAACTATTCTGTTGCAATTGATGGAAATAATAAATTGAAATGCTTTGGAGATAAATTAACTTCTGAAAGAATAAATAATTTTATTGAAAACTTTGAAATTATAAATGGAAAGACATTATTGTTAAGAGGGGCAGGAAAGATAAGAAAGACTAAAACAAAAAAATTAGATTGGAATATGATTGGAGAGATGCCTGTTGAAATAGGACTTGCAAAGTTATTTAAAATGAAAGTGATTAAAAAAACTAAAAATAAAATTAAAGAGGTAATAAATTCTAAAAAATCAATTTATGTTCAAATCAAAGGCCCAGATACTTATGGACATAGGGGAGATTATAAAGGCAAAATTAAGGCAATAGAAAATATTGATAAAATGCTAAAACTTTTATGCAATCAAGATTTATTAAACAAAGTTAAACTATGCATAACCGCAGATCATGCTACACCTTGTTTGTTAAAAAGACATTCTAATAATCCTGTTCCAATCTTGATTACAGGTAGAGATATAAAAGGCCAAAATATCAAAAAATTCTGTGAAGCTGAAGTTAAAAAAGGCAGTTTAAAGATTGAAGGAAAGAGCCTCATGAAACTTTTAAATAGTATTTAAAAATTAAACAATAGATTTATAATATTTTTTAAAGATTCTAAATGCATGGAAGAAGAAAGTATTATAATCACTTATGAGAGTTTGTATGAAATTTTAAGAAGAGAGAAGTTTAAAGAAGAAATCCAGGAACTTCCAAAGGATTTTATAAAAAAAGTAGTCAATTACCTTAATGACAAAGCAGGAATAATAGAAACCCAAGAAAAGAAAAGGAGTATATTCTCTGGTGAAGTAGATAGAGTAAAAAAAGAATTCTTAAATATTAAAAAGATGATAAAAGAACTCTTTGAAAGACGTGAAAGAAAGATTATTGACAGTGCAATAATGACTGCTAGATCTGGCGGACAGCTTAATTTTAAGAATTTACTTGATGAAGAAAAGATATTTATTGAGTCATTTTATAAGAATTTATGCGAATATCAACGTGGATTTATGCTCAATCTATTAGAAGGGGTTATGCCTAGTCAACCGAAAGAATTAAAAAGGGTCTCTGATAATGTGAAAACGAAAAGCCTTTTAAAGGTTACTAGTGCTATACCTATGTTTGTAGGTCCAGATGAAAGGATTTATGGCCCATTTGAGGCTGAAGATATAATATCAATACCTCAAGAAATAAAAGAGGTATTAATCAAAAGAAACAAAGTAGAAGAAATGTTTAATACTTTAGGATAAAACTATGAAATTAAAAAAAATAATAAAAAGATATTGTAAGTTTTGTAAAAAGCAAACTGAACAAACTGTTAGTCAGATAAAAAATAGAGGACTTAATGCTACACACCATCTTACTCATGGCTCTAAAATCAGAGCTAATATAAGAGGAAGATCAAAAGGTAAAGGAAATTTAGGAAGATATTCTAGAAAAGCTATTTCAGCTTGGAAAAGAACGGGTGTAAAGGCTTCTAAAAAAATTAATATTAAATATACTTGTAAAGAATGTAAAAAATCTGTTCCACAAGCAAAAGGAAAGAGAGCTAAAAAATTGGAGATAATCTAAAATGCGAAAAAGAAAATTAGAACCTGATTCAAAGTTTATAAAAGTTAGATGTGCATGTAAAAATGAACAAATAATTTTTGGAAAAACATCTTCATTAATCAAATGTTTAATTTGTAATAAGCCTTTGGCTGAGCCAAGTGGTGGAAAAAGTAAGATTAAAGCAAGAATCATTGAAGTTTTAGGATAATTATTTTGTATATAGGAAGGATATTAAGAAAAGATGTTCTATAAGAAGAAAGGTCTACCTGAAGAATCGGAAATTGTAATGTGCACAGTTACAAAGATATTATTTCATTCTGTTTTTGTTACAATTGATGAGTATGAAAACCTTGAAGGTATGATTCATATTTCTGAGATAGCTCCTGGAAGAATAAGAAACTTAAGAGATTATATTGTTGAAGGTAAAAGGATAGTATGTAAGGTTTTAAAAGTAGATCAAATAAAGAAGCAAATAGATTTATCGTTAAGAAGAGTTAATTTAAGTCAAAAAATAGAAAAAACAAAACTTCTTAAAAATGAAGAAAAAGCCTATAAAATAATTGAAATTATTGCTAAAAAGTTTAGTCTTCAACCTTTAGAAATTTATGAAAGTACTTTGAAAAATTTACAAGGCAAATTTGAATATCTAAATGTTTTCTTTCAAAAAATTGCCGAAGATAATAATCTTATAAAAGAAGCTAAATTGAAAAAAGAAGTTGAAACTGAGTTATTAAAAATTTTAAAAGATAAAATAAAAATACCTGAAGTAAATATTAGAGCAGAAGCAGATTTGCAAACCTATAGAGCAGATGGGATAGAACATATTAAAAAAGCAATTATATCTGCAAAATCCAAATTTACAAAGGAAATTGAAATAAATTATGTTGGTGCTCCAAGATATATTGTAAATATTACTACAAAGGATTACAAGGCTGGAGAAAAAATACTTGAAGAGTTTTCAAAAGCTCTTGAACAATCATTTAAACCTGAGAAAGGCGATATTTGCTCTATTAAAAAGATTTAATATTCATATGACCCATATAATGAAGTGTACTAAATGTAAAGTTTATACGCTTGAGACTAAATGTCCTAAATGCAAGTCAGAAACAATAAGACCCTTACCTCCAAAATACTCTCCAGAGGATAAATATGGAGAATACAGAAGAAAGTATAAACAGGCAAAAAATGTTTGAAATAAAACAAATAAAGGATTTTGGAAAATTAGAGAATCCAATAGTTATTGAAGGTTTGCCTGGAATGGGTAATGTGGGTAAAATTGCTTTAGATTTTATGATTGATGAATTAAAAGCTGAAAAAGCTTATGAAATTTATTCTGATAGCTTTCCTCATTCAGTTTTTATAAATGAAGAAAACCTTGTTGAGCTTCCTAAGATTGAAATTTTTAGAAAAGGAAATATTTTATTTTTGACTGGAGATGTTCAGCCTTCAAACGAACAAGCATGTTATGAGTTTTGCACTAAGGTCCTTGATTTGTTTGAACAATTAGGTGTGAAAGAGATTATAACTACAGGTGGAATTGGTTTAAATGATATTCCTCAAAATCCTAAAGTTTATTGTACAGGTAATGACAAAGAAATAATTAAAAGATATACTTCTAAATATTCTAAGTTTAATGATAAAATACATAATGTTGTAGGACCAATAATGGGTGTTTCTGGCTTATTAATAGGCTTAAGTAAAAAAAGGAATATACCAGCAATTTCATTTTTATCTGAAACTTTTGGACATCCAACTTATTTAGGAATAAATGGGGCCCAAGAAATTTTAAAAGGTTTAGACAGCACATTAAAACTGAAACTTAATCTTAAGAAAATGGAAAAAGAAATTAAGAAAATGGAAAAAGAAATTGATAGCTTGTATAAACCTGAAAAAGATGAAGAAAAAGTTGAAAAAATTGATAAGACTCAACCAAAAAAATTAATTGCAGAAGAAAAGTTCACACAACACACAAATAAATATATTGGTTAAAATTCAGATAAAGATTTTTGTTCTTTAAGTTTAGGAATTGTTTTTGATTTTATATTAAGAGGTTTCTGAATAATTTCTTTATCTCCAAAGATTGGAATTCCATATAAGCCATCATAACCAGGTTTAACATTTACTTTTCCGTGCCTTACATTAATAATAGATTCTACTAATTTTGGGTCACATACTTTTGCGAGTTCTTCTTCTGAGACATTTAAAAGAATATTAAACTCATTATCAAATTTCTCAATCAGTAGATTATAAATATCCCAACATTTTCTAGTTGCTAAGCCAGTGTCATAAATTCCAGAAATTATTTCTGAAAGAGGAATCATATTATAAAAAGGTTTTACAGTTTTTGGTTTAAATCCTGGCGCTCTGTCTGCTAATTGTTCTACTCTTTCTAGAACTCCTATTGTCATTTTTTGATGACACTTTGGACAGATTTGATTTAATTTTTTAGATTCAACTGGATCAACGCAAACATTACAATTTCTATGTCCAGTATAATGATAAATACCGTAATTAGGGTTTGTTTCTATAGTTCCTATTATGTTCTCTCCAGTTCTTAAAGCAGTTAATATTGATTTATAAGAGATTTCTTTGTTGAGATTTAGTATTGTGGCTTCTCTGCCTATTCTCCATGGCCAAAAACTATGTATATCTGAAAAGCTAACTAAATTATATTTATCTAATTGGCTCAATCTATAGTTCATTGCAGGATCTGAAGACATTCCAGTTTCTAGAGAGTGAATATGCTTTGTTTGATCTTTATAACAATCTTCTACCTTTGAGAATTGATTATATTCTCCAAATAAAGAAAAATAAGGTGTCCAAATATGTGCTGGAATAACTTCTATATCTGGAGAAATTTTTCTTAGCATTTCTACAAAATCTGGACAGGATATTTTGAAAATTGGGCGACCATCATAATCTACACGTCCACGTTTTTTTAATTCATCTGTAATTTGTAGTGCAGTTTCAAAATCTGGTGCAATAATGACATTATGAATCCTTCTTCCTTTTCCATCTTGAGTATAAATTAGAGAAATTTCTGTTTGAAATATAAATGGAAATTTATCTCTTGATAAATAAATTCCTTTTCCAAAGCTAGTATCTAATCCAGAGTCTTCTGCAGGAACTAATTCTTGTTTTAATTCTTTTGTCCATTCTGGATGAGTAAAATCTCCTGTACCCAAAAGATTTAAACCTTTGATTTTTGCATATTTACTTAAATTTTTTATAGAAATATCTTTGCTACAAGCTCTACTATACCTAGAATGTATATGTAAATCTATGAAAAACATTTTAAAAAATAAAAAAAATCAAAATCAAGTCTTTTTAATTATGACTTGTTTTGATACTTCTTGTGTAAAGCTATAATCTAAGGAAGCTTCAAAGTTTATATTATAAGCTTTTCCTGAGACTGCTGCTTTTTCACAGATTAATTTTGCAGTATTATCGCTCTTTAGTATAACTATTCCAGAATTACCTGAACCTTCTGTAAATCCACAATTAATATCTGTTGGAGAGTTTATGTGAACAGTTATTTTATTTTTATCTTTAGATTCTGGATTTTCAACACATTCTATAACTTTTCCATCTCCAAGTTTAGAAATTTCTAAAGTAATTCTAACTGCATTTTGTACTATTTCTTGTCTTATTGAAGTTATTTGAACTGGTGCTCCTGAATTGGAGTTTGCTGTAACAAGATTCTTTGTTTGATCAATTAAACATGTTTGATCTTCTGTAGCCCTGCTTGTTGAAGGTATACAGAATTTGTCTAATTTAAACATTGTTTTATAAGGATAACAGGCTTCAACTGAAAGATCGGGTTTGTAATCTGGTGACATTGTTTGTGCAGTATAAGTTGCATAACCTAAATCCACTATTGCATCATCATAATCTATTTCATTATTTAATCCTTTTGATGCTGGAAGTAAATCATGAATAGTTGAAGATTTTGGTTTTGTAAGTTTGAAATTTTTATCTGTAAAAGTTTTAATTATTTTTACTACAACTGTATCTTTTTTTACGGGATATTCTCCTTTATTTTTAAGAAGAACGCTTATTGGAAATTGTTCATTTTGATAATTATTTGTTTCGGGAGGCATATCTTGAACAAAACTTAATTCTAAGCCTTGATTTCCACCAATAAATGTTGCAGAGGTGTCTACTTTCTTTTTACTACTACAATCTGCTCCTGAGACTACTAAAAGTCCTGAAAGCAAAATTACAAGTATATAATTTATATATTTAATGTTCATGTTTAATCTCCTCCTGATTTAAACCACATTTTGATTCATTTTTGCTTTTAATTTGAATGTTCCTTCTTTTTCGATTACATATCCAAATTTAAGATTAATATTAGCTTCTAATGGGTAAGATTTATCTTTTTCATAATAAATTTCTTTACAAATTACTTTTGCATTTCCTGAATTGTCAAACATTGCATAATTTGCAGGAGTACATTTTGCAGTACCATATTCTCCTGGAAGTGAAACTGTAATTTTTGCTTTATTTTTTATTGCACTATCTGAAATAGAAGGGCAAGATCCTGAAGAGATTGATGAAGAATCATATACTTTTCCAGCATCAGTATTTTTTAGTAATATGGTTAACATTATTTCATTTTGGTTTTCAGTTGGAATAATATCTTCTTTTATTGAAACAATTTGTATCGGTCCGCCTTGTGACGAAGGAGTTAAAGTTAACATTCCAGTGTTACATGAATTTTCTGCACCTACTTCTAAAGATTTTAAACAAACACTAAAGGGTATATTCATTTCATATGAATAACAAGCTTTTCCTTTAATAGGATAATTTGTGTCTAATCTATAATCTAATTTAAAATTATAACCTTCTTCAATATATTCTTTTGATTCTCCACCAATCATATTTCTTCTTCCATACAAATTTCCAAGAGGTAAACAAGTATCTGGCTTTGAAAATACATCTTCACTTAAGCTACCAAAACAGACTGCACCATCTTGAACATCAAATGCACCTTCATTTTTTACAGTAAAACCTATACTAAAAGGACTATCTTTATAAATTTCTGAAGGAGGACGCCCTTCCATAAATTGTATGTTTAAACCTTTTGTTCCTGAGAAATCATCTTCTTTTGTAACTGATCTAGAGCCCCCACTATTACCTAAACTAAATGATTTTAAGCCTGCACTAGAAGTATCACACCCTGCACCAGCAGTAAGTAATATTAAGCTTACAAATAAAACTAATAATATCTTAAATTTACTAAATACCATATTAGAATTATTAAAATAGTGCTTTAAATAGTTTTCTATAAGATTTAAAGATTAAATAAGTAACTCTGCACTTTTTTCTTTAGTGCTATCAATAGAATTCATATTTATAGTTGTTTTTTCTTTTAATTTATAAGCATAATTTGCTATAAGTCTTGCTTTAAGAGTTACTGGTGCTCCAAGTGTTTGCTTTGAACCACCTAAAGCCAATTCTGAAACTTGTACTGGAACTGAAATGTAAGCTTTTTGACCTTTTTTTAAAGAATTTTCCCATTTTTTTATTTCTGTGTCTTTTAAAGAATAAGAATTTTGCTTAGCTTCAAAATAATCAGAATAGTCTTGTAATGAAACTCCTTTTGGCAGTTCTAAACTCAAACTATTAATCTTTACTTCAGTATCTTGCTTTTTGTTGATTAATCCTAAGTTTAAGTAAGTCAGGCCATCTGATAAAGATCCATCTTTAGACATACCTTCAGCTACAACTGGCTGAGAATCAAAATAAAGAGAAATGTCTAAGTCACTTTTATAATTCATTATAGAAGGAATTTGCTTTCTGTCTTTTGGACTGAGCGAATAGTCTACATCTGGACTTACAATATTAATATCTAATTCTGCAAAATTTTCAAAATAATAGGTTAATGTGAAGTAAATATCTTTTGAATTATAAGAAATTAAATTTTTTCTAAACTCTTCTGAAGTTGTTTGTTTAAATGTACAAGTTGCAGTGTCTTCATAAGGTTCACCAGTATTTGGATAGGTTACTATTTGTTTGCTACCTACTTTTCTTTGTGGAAAACCGGTTTTTAATTCTCCTGAAGAGTTATCCATTTCACAAGATATTTCTGCAGGTATACTTTTTATGTTTTCATCAAGTTGATTGATTTCAATCTTGCTTCTTACTCTTAAGGGAGAGGTTGATGAAATAAAACCCCCATTTATACCCGAGACTACTTCTGCTTTTCCCAATTCAATCCCTGTTTTTTCTGAATTTTTTGTGTTTGAACTTTTGAATTGATAACTTGGCCCTTCAGTAATCATTCTAGAAGTTTCTTCTAATCCTTCTACACCAGATTTTACAAATGGTTTGATTGCATCATCATAAAGATTTTTTAGAGGTTGTAGGGTGGTCTGTGTCCATCCTGAGTCTGAACCTAATGTAAAAAAACCTATGATAAGCAAAACAAATAAGACAAATATAATTAGGTTAATAGGAATATGAATAGGTTTGTGTTCTTTTGTTTTAGACTCACCGGATTCTATTTTGTTTTTAATTTTTTCTTTTACTGCACCACCTAAAAAACTAAGGAAACCTGAACCCTTTGGACTAGTTGGGGGTGTAACTGAAGATGCTTCTGGCATTAATAATCAACCTCTCTTTTTAGTAAATTTATTTTGCAATTTCAACTTTAAGACTTATTATCTCAAACGATGTTAAAGGTTCTATTTTTAACGAATTATCTCCCTTTTGTATATACTTTGAGATAGAAGTTAAATAATTACTTTCATCTGTTGAAATTTCGATTTTATTTTCGTTTATATAAACATTAAGCTTTTTGCTATCCCCATATAAGAAGAAGGAAAGTATTACATCTAAATTTCCAAACCTTATTTCTTTGTAATCTGAGTCGTCTATCTTAAAGTAATATTCTGGGTATCCTTTTTTCTCTGAGATTGTTTCTAACTTTATATCATTAATTAAATAATTTCCTGAAGTTGTTTCAAATATTAATTTATTTGGCCCCTGTATTAAATAAGATTTGTCTAACTCTATGGGTGTTTCTGTGCTACAATCTAAATAGCTGTTAAATATAATATTATTATTAAGATATATTCTTAATTTTGAGCCAATTTCTTCTGAGATACATTCATAACTTAGTAAAGCTTTTGAAGTTCCTGACAATTCTGAAGCAGTTATAGACAGTTGTCTTTCGGCATTATTATTTACAATACTGTAAGACTTTCTTGCTTTAATATATTCTATATTATATAAGTTAGTTCCGACTAATAATCCTGGAGAACCTACTGAGACTCTTATTAGGTTGTTATTTTTAATTTTGGAATTAGGAAGTTGAATAATTTTGGGTTGATTTTTTTCAAGTTTTTCATCGAAGATTATTTCATCATTTAATTTAATAATTAAATTTCCTGACACTTCTGAAGCTAAAACATATAATGATAAATCTTTAATATTTTGTGGTTCATCCACCTTTAAATTAAATTCTCTTTCAATCGAGTTAAAAAGAGATTTTTTAACCTCTGTTCCATCTGACAAAGAGATTACTTCACTTTCATCTTCTGTAAACAAATGAACTGGTTGAAGTATATGCTTGATTGTTGCTTCTTTTTCTGTAGGATTTACATTACCTGTATACTCAGATAGAATTACTTTACTATTATTTGTTCCTGAAATTGAAGGATTATCACCAAGAAGATCATGTCTTTCTTGCGAAGGCATAAGCAGTATAACTACAATCATAAATAATGCAATCACTGCTATAAGACTTGCTACAGCAGATGCATTTGTATCCACACCCTTCTTGAACTTCATTATAGCAATGAATAGCTTTATTTAGTATATATTCTTTTCTATTTTAATGCAGATTATAAAAAAGGATTTAAAGCAGGGGATAATGGTTTTAAAAATTACAAATCTTGAAGATTTCTGGTATTTAAGTTATATTATACGACCAGGAGATAAATTAAAAACTTCTATGAGCCGTAAAGTTAAGCTGGATAAGGGTAATGAAAAGTCTCAAAATACAATTAGAAATTTTACTGGAACAATTATTGTTGAAAAAGTGGATTATGAACCAGATAAACAAGATTTGAGAATAAATGGAATTATTACTGAAGCTCCAGAAGATATACCTAAATCTTATCAGGGGGTTTCACTTGAGAATAATTCTGTATTTACTTTACAAAAAGATAATTTTTTGAGTTATGAAATGAAGAATATAGAAAAATTGTCTAAAGGAGATAATAAAAATATTTTAATTGTCGCTATGGATAGAAAAGAAGCTTCTTTTGCTTTGTTAAGAAATAATAGTTATGAATATCTGTTTGATTTAGAAGGTGAAGTTCAAAATAAGAGAGAACCCGACAAAAATATTAAAGGAGAATTTTATGATGAAATAATTAAACTGATTAATTTATATAATGGGAAATATTCTCCTGCAACAATAATAATTGCGTCTCCTGCTTTTTGGAAAGAAGAAATTGCTAAATTCTTAAAAAATGAGGGTGTTAATAAAAAAGTGATATTTGCAACTTGTAATAATACTGGGAGAAATGGAATAAATGAAGTTTTGAAAAGGCCTGAAGTTGGAAAAGCTTTAGAAATGAAAAATGTTGTTAGAGAAAATGAAATTATAGATGAATTATTTTTAGAAATTTCAAAAGATAGAAACTTTGTTTATGGGTTAAAAGATGTTAAGGAAGCTTCTGAATCTGGAAATATAAAAGAGTTAATTGTTACTGAGAAAATGATTAAAAAGTATATTCAAAATAATAAATTTTTAGAGATTGAAGATATAATGAAACTTGCAGATGATTCAAAAAGCGAAATACATATAATCTCTGAAAAAAATGATGAGTCTAAAAGAGTAGATGGTTTGGGCGGAATTGCAGGAATAACTAGGTATAAAATTAGAGGTGAATGATGGTTTCAATATGTGTAGAAGCAGTAATAAGATTATTATTTGTTATACTTAAGGTTCTACTTAATCATTGGTTCTTAGCTTTGATATTAATAGGTTTAGGTGTTGCAATTAAAGGATTTTTAGGTAATATTCTTATTGGTGGATTGAGTGCATTGTCTCAGTTTGTTAGTGATTTAATGTCTATAGGGATTTTAGGCGCTTTTATTACTCCCCTCTGCGGTTTGGCCTGGGTAATTTTGGCAGTAAGATCTGATGCACCATGGTATGTTAAATATCCGGCAATTATTCCTGTTATGATTATTGGAACAGGTTTAGAAATATTGCCTATTTTTGGTATACCTACTGCAATTTTTGCATTTTTAATGAGTGATGATTTTATTGGCGGAATGTCAACTGCTACTTTGATAATTTTAGCTACACCATTTTACTTGGCTTTATTTGGAATTCCAGGTCTAACAGATATTTTATGTTGGATAGCCAATACAGGTATGAAATTATTTTAGAATAATATTTTTGTTAAATATTTTAGTAAAGAGGGATTTTTAAATAAAATTTTTAATATAAATTTTGAAGGATAATCCATATCTCCGAAGTTCTGTATTTCAGATTTTGATTTATTTAAATCTTTAATAAAAGAATTATAATCTTTGTCATCAAAGTGATTAAGAGTTTTTCTAATTAAAGAATGAATTAATAATTCTTTTCCAACTTTTCTTCTCCATTCTTTATCATAGTTTAGACCATATTTAATTGAATTTGTTAAAGCATTAGAACAATTAAATCCAGTTATTAAACCTCCCCCTGTAGTTGGTTTGACCTGACAAGCTGCATCTCCGACAAGATAAATATTATTTAATTGGGTTTTAACTTTTGAATTATAAATCGGAATTAAACCTGCTTGAAGGCCTTTTTGCTTAACCTTCAGTCTTTTTAAGAAATTATTAAAATGAATTTTTGGGTTTGATTTAGTTGCAATTCCAATTTTATATAATTTATTTCCTTGTGGAACTATCCATCCAAAAAAATCTGGGAATCCTTTTCCAAAATAAAGTTCTACAAAGTTTTCATCTTTGTCTTTTAAATTTGTTATTGTTTGTAAACCATGTAAAAATTTTCTACCTTTAAATAAATTTGATAATTTTGCTGTTTGCGATAAAGGTCCATCTGCACCCACTATATATCTTGAGGTTGCTGAAGTTTTATTAAATTTTAAGGCGTTATTGGCTATTAATTCTAGTTTGTGATTTAGAAAAGGTTTTACACCTTGCGAAATTGCTTGTTGGAATAATTGATTATCAAATTTATCTCTGTCTAAAACAAATGCAACTTTTGATTTTTTGACTTCAAATAAAGAATTGTCTGAAGAATATATTCTTGCTCCATCTATTTCAGTTTGTATTGTTTCTTTATCTGGCTTTACAAAATCTAGAATATTTTTACTTACTAAACCAGTACACTGTATAGGTTTTCCGATTATGGATTTTTGATCAAAGAGATTTACTTTAAAACCTGCTTTTGCTAAATTAAAGGAAGTATAAGAACCTACCGGGCCAGCACCTATGACTGAGACATCTGAATTCAACATAGAACTAAAATTGTAAGAAAGTTTATAAATATATTTAAGGATTGGTTAAGTATGTTATATCTAATTTTAAGCATAATAGCACTTTTAGGTTTGATTATTGCTACAATTGTAGATATTAAAATTAAGGAAATTCCAGATGTTATAACTTATTCTTTAGTTTTTCTAGGGTTATCGATAAGAGGAATTTATGCTATAGCTGAAAAAGATGCTAAAATATTTACTATTGCCTTAATTTACTTTTTAATATTTTTTGCACTTGCAAATATTTTGTACTATACTAAACAATGGGGTGGAGGGGATTCCAAATTATTAATTGGAATTGCAGTGTTGTTTGCGACTGCGCCTTTTGAAACTAAAATTCCTTTTGTGTTAGTTATATTTATGAATATATTAATTGTTGGTTTGCTATATAATTTATTCGGTGCAGGTTATTTAATTGTGAAAAACTGGAAAAAATTTATTTTAAAGTTTAAAATAATAAATAAAGAAATAAAAAAACAAAAGTATTACACCTTTATTTTGGCAATAATTGTTTTTTTATTACAATTTTTTTTAGACGATGCAATTTTAAAGATTATGTTTAATGCTATTGCCTTGTTTAGTTTAATTTCTAGTTATGCATGGGCAATATTAAAGTCTGTGGAAGAATGCTGTATGATTAAAGATATTCCAGTTAAAAATTTAAGAGAGGGCGATTGGATAATTAAAGATATTTTTATTAAAGGCAAAAAAATTTATAATTGCAAGAGCATAGGCGTTGAAAGAAAACAAATAGACTTATTATTAAAAGCAAAAATTAAAAAAGTGACTATTAAGGAAGGATTTGCATTTGCACCTGCGTTTTTGTTAGGTGTTATTATTTCTTTAATATTCAAAGAGGTTATCTTATTCCGGTTAATAAACCTTATTTAGATTGCATTAGTTTTATAAACATTTTTGGAATTTGATATTGCATGGTTAAAATAGAACTGTTTAATATTCTTGAAGAGGGCGTTAAAATGGCTAAAAGTATTGATTATACTTCTAGAGATGGCGCTAAGCATAAGCCCTTCTTTGTTTCTATGAGCGGAAAAGAAACTGAAGATTTTAGTTTTGAATATAGGAACGGGGGGCTAATAAAAAAAATTAATGATCTTAATCCTGTGTTAGTAAGAATTGAAATCCGCCTAGGTGACAAAAAAGAAGGGGGAAGTTTTTCTTCAAATACCTCTGAACTTCCTAGAGATATGAACAAAACTTCTTGTATGAAAGAGCTTAATCATCAGATTAATAATACTTTTTGGGAATCCTATGAAAATCTTAAAGATAGGATGAAAGCTGCAGAAGGTTTTTTAGATACACGAGATTTATTTGTTTATTTTGCTGATGAAAAACCAATTAGATATGTTGCTCAAGAAAAAAGACTTCCTTTAGATTTGATTAATGAGACTTCTGAAAATATAAAAAAAATTTCGCTTGAGTCTCTTAGAAGAAAAATCTATAATATCTATTCTATATTTGATTTTAATAAAACTAGAAATTATATTGTAAATAGTGAAGGTACGCGAGTATTTACAGAAAGCAAAAATTATAGGATGGGTTTTACAGTTGAAATAATAAATCAAAAAGGAATAATTATCCCTATTAGTTATAGTATTGCTAAAAGCAGTCTTGCGAAAATACCTAATTATAATATACTTAAAGAATTATGTGAAAAATGTATTGAGGATGCCTTTGCAATAAAAGATGCACCAGCCATACCTAATGGCCTTTATCCCACAATACTTGATCCTGAAAACACAGGGGTAATATTTCACGAAGCAATAGGTCATGCCTTAGAAGGGGATAGTTTGCAAGGTGATGCTGAAAGTTATGAAGAAGAACGTGAAAAGTCTACAATATTTGAAGATAAAATAGGCGAAATTGTAATGCCTAAACATCTCTCAGTTTATGATGATCCTACTCGAGTAGATTTATCTGGATATTATTTTATTGATGATGAAGGCACTAAAGCAAAAAAAGTAATCCTTGTAGAAAAAGGAAAATTAAAAGGATATTTGAATTCTAGACAAAGTGCAGGATATTTAAAACAACATTCAAATGGGCATGCAAGAGCTGATAAAAATAATACACCGAAACCTAGAATGAGTAATCTGTTTATAGAATCAACAAATAAATATTCTATTGAAGAGCTTGAAGAAAGAGTAAAACAATATTGCGTAGAGAATAAAAAACCTTTTGGATTAATTATGGAAAGAGCTTCACAAGGTTTAGCTTTACCAGAAGATGCTTACTTTAGCACTCATCCAGTGCATGTTTTCAAGATTTTTCCAAATAATAAAAAACGTGAAAGGGTTAGTCATATGTATATTGTTGGAACACCTTACAAATTATTACAAAGCATAGCTGCGGCAAGTAATAGATTGGGTACTTTTGAAGGATATTGTGGTTCTGTCTCTGGTTGGGTTACTTCTGCTGAGATTGCACCAGATATATTCATCCCAGAATTAGAACTAAATAAAATTCCTAAATCTTCATATGAAAAGCTTAGAATACAAGTAACAAGAGCCCCTGAAAGATATTTTAAAACAAAGAAGTAATACTTGGATTAATTATGTAACATTAGTTTTATAAGCTTAAATCTTTAAAATGTGCTTTGTATGGCTGATGAGAAGTTATTTGGAGTAATGGAAAAAGGACTTAAAAAGGTATTAGACGCTAAATATAATAATAAAATTCTTAGCCCATTTTTTACTTCTATTAGTACTAAAAATAAAAGAGAACTACTTTTTAAAATTAAAAATGGGGGTGTAATCAATGAAGAATTTAGTGAAGACGACCCGATTCAAGGGAGAATAGAAGTTAGAATAGGTGATTATAAAAAAGGGGGAGGATTTGGTACAGAAGAGATTATTCTTCCTACAAATATAAATGAAACTGGAAGTATGAGAGAATTGATAAGGGGTTTTAACAAAGCTTATTGGGATGCTTCTGAGGATTATAATATCAGAAAACAAAAGAATATAGAATATAAAGGCTTAAGAGATGTATTTTTGTATTTTTCTGAAGAAGAACCTATTAAGTATATTGCAAGAGACAAAAAAAATTTGGATGTTACTGGAATATACCAAGATCTTGAAGAAAGATTATCTGAAGTATCTGCAAAACTTCTTAAAAAAGAAGTATTAAACACTAATATATCGTGTAGGGTGACTCAGATTAAAAGATATTTAATTAATTCAGAAGGCACTAAAGTCTTTACACCTTTTTTGAATTATGCTATTAATCTTACTATTGAAATGTTAAATAAAGAAAATTTAGTTATTCCTTTGTCTCGTCTTCTTTCTGGAAGAGATTATACTAAATTGCCTAACAATGAAACCTTAATCGAATTGGGTGAAAAATTAATAGAAGATTTAAATGAAATTAAAGATGCACCTGTTGAAGTACATGGTGTGTATCCTTTGCTTTCAGAAGGTCATTTTGGCGGGTTTGTTGCACATGAAGGTGCAGGACATATTCTTGAGGGCGTAATTATGCAACAAGATATTCGTGAAAGATTTCAAGAAAGAAAAGTTAATATTTTTGAAAATAAAATAGGCAAGAAAGTTGCTCCGGATTTTATCTCATTATATGATGATCCTTTAATTCCTAATTCGTATACTTATCATTTTATAGATGAAGAAGGAGTTAAGGCAGAAAAAGTTGAATTAATTAAAAATGGGATTCTTAAAAATTATTTAACTTCTAGACAAAGTGCAGGTTACTTAGGTATTAAATCAAATGGTCATGGTTTGGCTCAAGATACCTTATCTCCAGTTTCAAGAATGAGTAATTTGATTCTTGAATCTGAAAAAGTGTATAGCTTTGATAAATTAAAAGAAAAGATGATTAAAATTTGTATAAATAAAAAAATACCTTATGGTTTGATTATGCGTAGAGCTTCTCATGGGTGTATAGATTATGAGAATTCTCTTTTAACAGTTTATCCAGCTTATACATTTAGAATTTATCCTGGAAGAAAAAAACTTGAAAGAGTAAGAGATGCTTATATGATTGGAACAGTTTATACTTTGTTAAATAAAATTGTTGCAACAACTGATCAATATGTTTTTGATGATGGAACTTGTGGTTCGTTGTCCGGAGAAATTCCCTCTACAACTTATGCTCCTGGAATATTATTTGAATCTGCAGAAATAGGCAGTTTACAAAGAGATATTTTAGATAGACCTGGAAGACCAATTGTAAGAATTCCGAGGAAATATTTTAGAAATAAAAAATAATTATCCAAACATTCTTCTTACATCAGTTACTGAAACACTGTTAACATTTTCTATCTGAGAAATTTCGGATTCTAATTCGTCTGTTGAACCTTTCTTTTCATCCATTGTAAAAATTAATTCTATACTTTTTAATCCAAATGCAACAGGTTTTCTTTCTGATTTTGCAAGTTCGCCATCAAAAGCTTTAATTTTTTCTTTTGCTGATTCTTCAATTGCATCTAAATCATCATCTGGTGAAGAAGGCATTATGCTTAATGTAACAATTACTTGGGCCATTTTAATTTCCTAATTAGGTCCTGAGAAACCACATTTTTGACAGAGATATTTTGAGCCTAGTTCTCTGCAATGCTTACATCTAATTATAACAAAATCCCCACAATTAGGACATTTGAACTTAACTACGCCCCTTTGATTTGCTATAGGAACTTTACATGAATTACATATTAAATCTGTCATGCTAATCCCAAATTTAAAGAACCTTTATAAATCTTTTGAAATACTATAAACTTAATTTAAAGCCCCTATAGTATAGTTTGGATAGAATGCAACCCCGCGGAGGTTGAGACCCAGGTTCAAATCCTGGTGGGGGCATGATAAACAAAAAGTTTGATTATACTAAAAAAGACCTTATCGCTTTTTCTTTTTAGATTTAGAGGATCTTTTAACTGATTTTTTCTTACTAGCTCTAAACTTTTGAGAGAATTTCCTTTTATGTTTCTTGATCCTTAACTTTGCAAGTCTAATTAATTTCTTAACTTTTGACTCTTTGCTTTTGTTACTTGGTGATCTTCCTGCAATTTTTTTTCTTTTTACCATTTTACAAAATAAATTAGTAAGCTAATTTCTGGACTCGGTGACTGAGTTCCTCAAACACTGCTTTGATCGAAACTTAACCTATAAATGTGTTTTAAAGGTTATCTCATTCGCGTCACAGAGAAGCTTAACAGATACAGGTTTCGTACAGTGAGTTATAGTCCAGGCACTGCATTAATGGTTGATATCTGACAGAGGCTTGTATGAACACATCCTTTTCAGGACAACCGAAATGTCCTAACCAGCTTACTATTTTTAATATAAATACGAACTAAGATATATAGTTTTCTATTAAAATAAGAAATTAGTTCTTCCAAATAATGTGTCCATTAATTTTGTGTTTATCATAAAGTTTTAGAATATCTTCGCAAAAAGATATTAATTCTTTATCATTGTTTTTCTTTGCGAGTTCATAGAGTCGAAAAAACATTCTTTTTCCAGTTTCAGTTTGTTTATAGTATTTCTTCTGAAAATTATGTTGAGCACATAAAGTTTGGCCATTTTCAATTTCTGCTTTTCCACCAAGTTCTTTGGGTTTAATATGATCTGCATGAATTTCTACTCCTTCAGCTCTACCTTTTCCACAAATGACACATTTATATTTATCTCTTTTGAAAATTTCTTCTTTTTGAATTGGAGTAAAGTCCTCAAGCTCTCGATGTATAATAAAATCAGGGTCATATTTATAAACACCTTTTGAAATCTTTATTAACTGGCCTTGTTGAGAGAGTTTTCTTATTGCTCTATCAGGATCTCTAAAAATTTCTCCTGTCTGCTTTTTTAATTCTGCAACTGCCCAGTCTACAATCTCTGGATGTTTTATTTCACGTTTAGGATTTTTCTTAAAATATTCCATAATTAAATCTGATTGAGATAAACTTTTTATTTTTTTAATCATTTTATTTACCTAATTAATAGTGAGGGTAATAGTTTTTTATCTAAAATTTTTGTTTCTTCTATTATTCTTTTTTTGGCTAAAGAATAATATTCTTTATCTATTTCTAGGCCTATAGCTTTTCGATTATTTAGTAATGCTGCAATCATTGTTGAACCACTTCCCATAAAAGGATCTAAAACTGTATCGCCTACATAACTGAATAATTTTATGCATCTTTTTGGTAATTCAATTGGAAATGGCGCGGGGTGGCCATTTGCCTTTTTTTTATTTTGGCCATTAAATGTCCATAAACCATTTGTCCAATTTATGAATTCTTCTTTTGAGATATCTGATTGTTTTTTAATAATTTTTTTCCATTCTTTTTTATATAAAATAACTATTAATTCTACAGGAGCAATAACATAAGGTGCAGAAGCACTAAGCCAAGATCCCCAAGCTGTTCTTCTTGAAATATTCCCTTCATTCCAAACTATAGTTGAATGATATTTAAATCCAATTTTTTTCGCAAGAGTTGTTAAATCTGCTCCAACACTTTGTTGGCCACCCTTATTTTTATCTAGGGGAATATTAAGACAAAGTCTTCCGTCTTCTTTTAGCCATTCAAAACAACGAGCTAACCATTTAGAACTAAATTCAAGATATTTTTTATAAGTAATCTTATCATTGTGAGAATTATATTTTATATCTACATTATAAGGTGGAGAAGTAATTATTAAATCTATACTTTGGTGGGGAATTTTATCTGTTAAAAGTGTATCTTCACAGAATAATTTTAAATCTCCTATATCTAATAACTTTTCTTCTTGCATATATTTAATTTAAGTCTGTTTAATTTATAAGGCTTTTTAAAAAAATAAAAAAGGACTTATTCTACATCCTTAAGTCCATCTGTTGTAATGTTAAAAATTGCTTCTGTATCTGGTAAATGTGGTGCATCTATCATTCTTGCAACTCTTGTTCCTTTTTTTCCTTTTCTTAAGTAGACTCTAACAGTACTCATATGCGCGACTATGTGTCCCCCTATAGCTGCTGTTGGGTCACCAAAGAAAACATCTGGCCTAGACATTACTTGATTAGTAACATATACTGCTAAATTATATGTTTGTGAAAGTTTTAGTAATGCGTGCAAGTGTTTGTTTATTTTTTGTTGCCTGTCTGCTAAAGTGCCTCTTCCAATAAACTCTGACCTGAAATGTCCCATTAAAGAATCTACAATTACTAATTTTATTGGAAGTTTATCTTTTTTAATTAGAGATTCTATTTTGTCTACTAATAACATTTGATGATCTGAATTGAAAGCACGAACACCTCTAAAATTTTTTAGAACAGCATCAACATCCATTCCTAAAGCTGTTGCAATTTGTTTCATTCTTTCTGGTCTAAGAGTTCCTTCTGTATCAATCCAAACAGCCATGCCTTCTGCACCACCTTTTTCTCTTGATAATTGAACTGTAACTGCAAGTTCATGTGCTAAGCTAGATTTTCCAGAACCATATTCACCATAACATTCAGTAATACCCCCTGTTTCTACTCCACCACCAAATAAATTATCTAGTGCTTTTGCACCTGTAGTAATTCTAATAACATTATCACGCTTTCTTAACAAATCATCACCTGATTGGAAACCAACATCAAACTTTTCACGTGCAGCATAAATTATTTTTCTTGCTGCAGCTTCTGTAACTCCAGCAGCCTCGGCTAAATCTGCCGGGCTTGCAACTGAAATACTTAAAAAATTATCAAAACCAGATTCTTTTAATTTTTCTGCTGTTGCTTCTCCTACACCGGGTAATGAGTCTATATCTAAAACTTCTTCTTCAGTTTCACTTTTCTTCATCTTCTTCACCTTTTTCATCATTTAGAAAAAGTTCGTCTTGCATTTTTTGTAGAACTATTATTGCTTTTGTGATGTCTTGTTTTCTTAAATTAACAACTTCATCACGCCAGATATCTTTGTCTTTATCTTTCCAGAATCTTCTTAAAGATGCTGTCTTGAAACCTACTTTGTTTCCTTCTATTATTTTCTCATTGAACCATAGAACTGCTTCTATGTTTCCTGCTCTAAATTTTTTTATTGGTTTTGTCATATTTCCACCTTCCTTTCGGATTTTATTTCATTAAAATCTCTGATTTTAATAATCAAAGATTTAAGTTGTACTAAACTATAAGGTTAAACCCTTGGGCTAAGGGCGAACCTCATGGCTTAAACAAAGTAAGTACTTACTTCTTTATAAGGCTCACGCATAGATGTCAACTATGTCATAATGTCGAATTAGATTATTAAGCCGTATATCTTAATTATATCTAGGCCTATTAAAATAAATAATAAAATTGTTTCTGAGAATGTTCCGGTTTCTATAAATCCTGAAACATGAAGCTTTGCTATTGGGTTTAAATAATTAATACCTGCAATTGTAAACCCGTCTATAACTAAGTGGCTTAAATATCCTAAGGCTAGAGCTAAAGCGTACCATTTTCCAATTAAAAAAGAAAAGGCAAAGTAAAGTAAGGCTAAGAATAACACTGAGTGAAATATACCTCTGTGCCCTAAAAGAAAATTTGCTAGTTTTGAAATAAGGGGGACTTTTTTTCCTATCTTGCTTTGAGGAGTGTCTAAATCTGGAAGTAAAGCACCAAATAAAACAAGAGGGAAAAATAAGTAAACTGGAATTTTGAAGAATTTAAATAGGAATAATCCACATAATAATGCAAAGGCTAAGTGTGTTTTCCATCTCATTATAAACTGAAAGAATTTAAAATTTATATACCTAATGATTTTAAACTAATAATTGTTCTACAAGAACTTTTGGATCTGCCATTTCAATTTGTGAGGCGATAAATTCTAATTTGTTAAACATTGCATTTTTAGTTACTTTTCCATTAATTACCATTTGTGAGCCTAAGATTGATTTTTTAAGTTCATCAAAGCTTATTGTTTTTTCTTGAACTTTTTGCATTATTGTTGAGTCTATACCTAAAATCTTTTCTGCTTGTTCTCTAAAGCAAACTACTCGTATAGCATCTGTTCCATCATCTAAGAAAACAGTTATAACTGGGTTAAATATTGGAGTAACTTCATTATGTTCTAGGCATTTGAAAATACCATTGTCTTGTCTTACTCTTTTTCCACATTCTGGACAAACTTCATAGAATTTTGGTTCGAATATTTGAACTATGGTTCCAATTAAGCTTATTCTTTTATCAGACTCATTTAATTCTGAGATTTTCTTTCTTGTAAATTCTCCTAATGAAGCTACAAAATCTATTGCTTCTCCTTCTGGATTAATATCTACTTTTGAATCTGCGCCTAAGTGAACTTCTTTATAACCATTATTTTCACGCACATATCCACTGGTTACTTTAATAATATCATCTTGTTTTATGTTTTCTATTAAGGGCATTAATTTTTCTTCCCAGATAACAATTCTTGTCTTTCCTGTTTCATCTCCAATTAGCATACTTGCAACTTTTCCAGAACGTTTTTCTGTTTTGAATTCTTTTATCCCATAGAAATTAACCACTTTACCACTAAGCTCAATACCTCTCATCCCAGGCGATAATTGATTTATTTTTACACGCTTTTTATTAAGATTAAGAAGTTTCATTCCAAGCTCATTTGCGATAATGTGGATTGCACCTTCTTTAGAAATCAAACCAGATAGTTTGTCCATTCTTTCTTTAACTTTAGAATCTATTTCATCAGAAGAAAGCCCTTTTTCTTCCATAATTCTCTTTTTAAGTTCATCAAAACCAAGAGTAAACATTTCAAATTTTTGAGGATTTTGGGGTATAAATAGATATGTATTCTCCAATATACTCTATAAAAAGTTTATATTGAAATAAATAATTCTAGGTTATTTTTTGTGTCTTTTAGTTTATATGTTTCTTTATTTATTTGAGTTAATTTAAAACTATAGTCTTTTGTTTTTGCACATTCTTGAATATTATCATTTTTCTGTTGGCAAGAAATTAATAATTTTAGAGAACTTATTGTTGTTGAATATTCTTCAAAAAAATCTAGATGTATTGTTAGACTAAAGGGTTTTGAATGGGTTATAGTGTATTCTTTTTTTAATATCTTTTCTGAAGATGAAATTTCTAATTCTATTCCAGATTTAGAATTAAGTGTAATATCTTCATTTTGAATGCTTAATAAAAAATCTTCATTCTTTAATTTATATTCTGAATTTTTTTGTATTTCTTGATTATAATAATTAAAGTTTTCAACAATTTTATTGAAAAATAAATTTTTTAGTTTATCTTTTTCAATATTACAAAGATTTTCTTTATTAGCTATCAAATAAACTGTTTCTGAATTATAACTAATAGAACCACAATTTTTAGTTGTAAGAATATTTGAATCTGATTTTGCTTGAGTAATAGAAATATCTAAAGCTTTTTCATAATATAAACTAATATACTCTGTATCCCAGACTACTTTATTTATATCTGTAAGCAAGGTTGTATTTTCTTCTAGACGATAAGTTTTATTTGTTTTATCTGCAATGAAAATGCTAATTACTAAAAATATTATTAAGGCCCCTATAATTCCTGAAGTCATAAACATTCCTTTTTTCATATTCTAGCCATCTCCATTAAGATAAAATCTTGTTTTCCTGGATCTTCTCCCCATTTCAAAATAATAGGTATTAAACCTTTATTTCCTGGCAGATAATAAGTTAATTCTGAGTCATATTTTATTGGGCCCTTACTTGCAACTAAATCACCCAAGATGTAAATTCCTGCATTTCCAGCACTTATTGAGTTTAAGGCAAATTTTCCATTCTCTCTAATTATTTTTGAATTATCTTTGTTATTTTCAATAATTAAATCAGCAATAGATTTACTTTCTACAGGAGTTCTTAAAAAATTTAATAAGGCAATTCTTGGTTCTAAATCCGGAGAAACCTGGAAATTTAATTCTGTTAATCCTCTGTATTCTTGAAAAGTAGCTATTGGACTTTCTATTGTTTTAGTTATATCTGTAGATGAAAGAACAAAGACTAGCACTGCTCCGAATATTAGTAATATTGAAGCAAATACTAAATCTCCTGAATCTTTTGGATAAAGTCCTTTTTTATTTGAGATATTCAATTGTCAATCTCCCCTTATTTATTTCTTTTCCATCTGTGATTAAAATATAAGTTTGTGAAGATAGAACGGTTGGGTGTTCTTTTCCTATTGTTTTTTTTAAAACTATATTATATTTTGAAGATTCATACTCTTCAATTGAAAGGTGTATAGTTATGTAAAGCTGATTATATCCTTTAAAGCATGTATCTAGATCATTAAATTTTGATTTGTCTATTACTCCTAAGTCTTCTGTAGACAAACATTGTATTGCTCTATTTAATATTAAAGATTTGTCAGCATCAAAATAAATTTTGTCTATATGGAGAGATTTTATCTGAGGTATGATTAAAAAAGATCCAATAGTGATTAAAAAAAGTGCAAAGACATAATACCCTCCTTTGAATCCTCCTGTTCCACCTGAACCTTTTTTGTTCATGTTATTTTTACTTCTCCTGAATCTTTTTCAATTGAAACTGCTTGTTTTTCAAGGTTTATTTCCTTGATAAATGGAGGCATAATTATGTGTTCTGCTCTAGATTCCTTGCCTGTTGAAAAATAAAGATGAAGTAAATCATTTTCTAGTGAACTTTTTATTCTGATTTTTTTTGGATAGTAATAATTTACTTTAGTGTTATCTCTGAAAGTATCTACTAATAATGCTGATTTTGGAATTTCTTCTGAAGCTATTTGATTGGCTAATTTTTCTGTTGAAAAAACATTGTTTATTGAAAAGTAAATCATAACTATAACGATAACTATAAAAATCATTTCTGCAGTTTCATAAAAAACTAAATCAGTTCCTTTTTTATTTGAAAGGGGTGTATAAAGTTTCATCGTATTTGTATTCTTTATTTGGTTCTAGATAATATTGCTTTTGAATTTTTGCTTGAGAGTCATAATAATAGAATCCCTTGGATTTTACGCTTATTAGATTTCCCTGTGCATCTTCTTTTAAATCATTTAAAATCTGGAATGCTTTTTTCTGGGCTTCAGTTTTTATATTTATAATATTTAAAACATCATCAAACTTTACTTTTTCATTTATATTTGATAGTCTAAACTTTTTGTTTATTGGATCTATTTGTACATATTTTATTTCTATAAGCGGTAGAATGATTTTGTTTGTGTTTAGAATGAAATCTTGGGTTCCAGATTTGTAAACACCATCTTTTAGAGAAACATCTTTCATAAATGGATTTACTGAGATTAAATCTAATTTTCCCTCTTCTGTAGTTATCTTTAATTTATTCCAAATATCTACCCAATTGTTTGTTCCAGTAATTTCAAGCTCATAGCCCTTGATTTCTAAGCTTTTTTGTGTGTTGTCTAAGGCTTGATTTGATTGAGTTGCATCTAATGCGCCCTTAATCTCGTAAAGAATTCCTTTTATTTCATCAGTATTAGTAAAATTGAACTTTGTATTTTCTTTTATATAATCATTTATTACTACTTTTACTATCGGAATCTTTACTAAATCTTCTGCAGGTATACCTTCGGTAATTTCTAAATCTTCAAATTGAGTAGCTTCGTTATCTAATTCAGATTTAGAGTTTTTTTCTTTTAATTTTGAGGCGATATTGTCTGCAAATAATTTTGAATTTATACTATTTGGAAGGAATTTTGCTTCTACTGAATCTTCTGTGACATCATAATTTACTTCAAAGATAATAATTGAATTAATATTGTCTGAATAAATTTTGTCTCTATTCAAATCTGAATTGAGTATGAATTTGTTGTAAGATTTAGAAGAGGAGATTGGCGCTATACTATTCGGTATTGCCAAATTATTAAAATTTATGAGAGTTAAAGAGTTTATGTTAAGATGGGGTTTTGAGACTATAATATTTAATTTGTTTTCATTACAATAAGGAAACATATTTTCTAGTTCTCTTATTTTAGAAATACTTGATAAACCTTTAAAGGTTATAAGTATGGGACTTTCTTTAGTTTTTAGAATTAAGAAACTACTTGGTTGATTTGGTTGTCCTAGTTTTAAGTATTTTTCTTTATCTTCTTTAGAAATTTTAAAACCTTCTATTTTTATTAAATCTTTTGAAGTTTCTAGTTTTTTAAGTGTATAAGTAAATGGAACTTCAGATTGATCTAACTCTGCCTTATATAATAAACCTGCAAAGTATTTACTTTGAACTTTTCTTTCTTCTACTACTAATTCTAAGTTAATAATGTCTTTTTCATCTGAATCAGAAAGTTTAATTTTTCCAGGGCTGAGTTCAATAACATATTCCTGAGGTAAATCCATATAATTAACATAGCATAAACAATTGCTAATCTGATAATTAGAACATTTATCATATTCTGTTGAGATTGTATCCATAATCAAAACAGTTTCATCTTTGAATAAAGGTTTGCTAAAATAGGCAATTAGAAATGTAGCAACAAGAGCAATAATGATTAGAATGAATACAAAACTAAGAACAAATTCTAGGGTTGTTGTATCGCCTCTTTTTGAAGATATCATCTTTCATTTTTTGATTGATTCTGCAATGTTTAAATTTGAGATTGTACTATTTGTTTGGTCTGCAACGCCAAACAAACTTGAAGCAGCATTACTTATTTGTTTACTAAAAATTAAAATAACTGTAATCAAAACAATTAAAGCAATTATTGCTATGATTACTGTTTCTAAGGATAACTCTCCTTTTTTTGAACTCTTAATTAACATATTGCTTCTTTTTCTATTCCATTTATATCTGGAATCATACATTTAGCACTTATTGGAGGTTCTGTACATTTAATTGTTAATTCGTCTTCTTCTACTTTTCCATCATTGTTTTTATCAATTGCAAATGGTTTAGTACAAAAAGGCATACTCTTTATTCTTTCTAATGGATTAGGCAAATTTTTTGCAGTTTCACAATAATTTTGACAAGCTTGCACAGTAATAGATAAATCATCTCCAAGTGTACCTGAAATAAAACCTAATTTCTTTCCAATAGTATTGAATGTTCCTGTAAAGAAAAACACTACTACTAATAAAACTATTAAAAGTATAATTCCTGTTATTACAGTTGTAAGGGACATATCTCCTTTCTTATTCATCATGACCACCTCAGGGTTAATGTAAGAATAAAGAATTTATACAATATATAAAGTTTTCTGTGAAGTTAGGGGGTTTTCTTGTAAAAATCGGCTTTTAAGCTAAGGAATAGATTTATATAAATTTCAAGGCTTATGATGTTATGCTTAAAACACTTAGTAAAGATTTTGATGAATTTTTGAATGGGGGGTATAAAGAGAATTGTATAACTCTAATTTATGGCCCCGGTGGATCTGGAAAAACAACGTTATGTTTGATGGCTACTATTTCTGCAATATTAGAAGGTAAGAAAGTTTTATTTTTAGATGCAGAAAATAGTTTTAATGTTAAAAGATTGGAACAAATTGCAGGTGAGAAATTTAAAGAAGTTTTAGATAAAATAAGTTTAATTAAAGTAAATTCTTTTAACAAGCAAATAGAATTAATAAATAAACTAGTTGCTTCTAAAAAATTATTTGATTTGATTGTTATAGATACAGTAACCTATTTTCATAGGCAAGAAATACGTGAAAATGAAAATATTGATGCTAAGTTGAGATGGCATATGTTTAATATTAGGGATATAGCAAGAAAGGGTAGTGTTGTGTTGTTAACAAGTCAAGTTTATGAGGATATCACTGCAGGAAAGTTTAAACCGGTTGGCGAAAAAGTAATGAATGATAAAGTAGATTTTAAAATTAGACTGCAAAAAGATCCTAGAAAAGCTTTAATGAAAGAAAGAGAGTTCTTGTTTGAGATTTATGATGGGGGGATTAGAAAGTTAAACTAAGTTAATCTTTATCTTCTTTCTTCATCTTTTGCATGTATCTGCATTTAGGATAATTAGAACATCCAATAAATGAACCATAGAAAGATTTTCTAACCAGTAATGGGCTTCCACATTTAGGGCATTTTGTGCCTGCTTTTAATTCTGGAACTTTTTTAGAGAGACAATTAGGATTAATACATAACTCTTGAGGTTGCCTTGATTTTCTAATTATTTGGACTATAGGATAATGACAAGTTTCACATAATTTTTCTGTTGGTTTAGTTAATGCGTTTTTAGGCAAACCAAAAGTAGTTTTACATTCTGGATATCTATCACAAGCAATAAATAAACCAAATTTGCCTTTTCTTATTGATAACTTTCCTTTTTTACAGATAGGACATAAACCTATATTGGTTGCTTTCTCTCTTGTTGAAACTGTTGCACCCAAAAGTTCTTCTCCAATTTTCTTTTCATGCTTTTTGAAATGTTCTAAGATTTTAATTAATGTTTTTTTAGCTTCATCTAGGACAGTTTCAGGTTTTAGTTTGTGTTCTTCTATCGCTTCCATTTCTTTTTCAAAGTGTCTTGTAAGTTTTTCATCTAAAATTAAAGGGGAATACTTTTCAAGAACTTCTACAGTTTTTGAACCTAACTCGGTAACATTAATTGATTTTTCATCTAAATAATTTCTTTGATAAAGATTTTCTATAATTGAAGCTCTAGTTGCTTTTGTGCCTAAATTTCTTTTTTCTAATTCTTTAACTAAAGAAGCTTCAGTATATCTTTTTGGAGGTTGAGTTTCTTTTTTATCTAAAGATAATTTTTTAATAGTTAGTTTATCCCCTTTATTTAAAACAGGCATTTCTTTTTCTTCTAATAAAACATAAGGTTTGTATAAACTAAACCATCCTTGTTCTTTAGTTCTTGTTCCTTTTGCTGTAAAAGGTTCTTTTTTAACTAGCAAATTAATAGTTGAAGTTTCTCTTACTGCAGGTTCTGCAAATGTTGCTAAGAATCTTTTTACAATTAAATCGTAAACTTTTAATTTTTGATCACCTATATTACTATGCTCTCCTGTTGGATAAATAGCTGGATGAGCGGGATCTGTTTTTTTACCATTGTTAGGTTTTAATGTAGATTTTTTTAATAAAAATTCTGCAGATTCTTTGTAGTTTTTAGTTTTTGATAACTGAATCAATATTTTTTTGTAACCTATTGATTCAGGTAATTGTTGTGAAGATGTTCTTGGATATGAAATTAATCCTGCCAAATATAATTCTTGGGCTATTTGTAAAGTTCTTGAAGGAGTATATTTGAAAACTTTGTAGGCTTCAATTTGTAAAGAAGTTAAATCAAAAGGATTTGGTGGTTGTTGATTGGACAAAGATTTTTTAAGATCTTGTACTACTACAATTTTTTCATTTTTTATATCTGTATAAGTTTTTGATGCCTTCTTTTCATCCCAGAATTTATCTTCGTCATGCAAAGCTTCTAATTCTTTTGGAGAAGCGGTGTTTAATGCTATTTCCCAATAGGGTACTGGTTTGAAAGCTTGAATTTCTCTTTCTCTATCATAAAGTATTTTTAATGCAGGTCCTTGAACTCTACCTGATGAGAGTATTTTAAAAGAACCTGTTGTTTTTACTGCTAAAGTTAAAGCTCTTGACAAATTAATACCATACATCCAGTCTAGTTTATGTCTTGTAACACCCGCATTTGCTAAACCCCAGTTAATTGTTTTTGCAGCGTGTTCATAAGAATCAATTAATTCATCTTTTGTTAAGGTAGAATATTTCATTCTTTTACCATCTTTTTGTTTACAAATAAAATTTAAAATATTATAACCTATAACTTCTCCTTCAACATCATAGTCTGTTGCAATTGTAAAGTCTGTTGCAGCTTTTGAAAGTTTAACTAAAGTGTCATAGAACTTTTTTGAGAATTCTGATGCTTTTGAAACTTTGAATGAAGGTTCCCATTTCATTTCAAAGACAGGATATTTCCATCCATTTTTTTCTGCTTCCATTAAATTAAAAAGGTGTCCTGCTGCACAGGCAATAACTATTTTTTTTCCTTTGTGTTCTAATTCAAAATAAGAAACAGTTTTATTTTTTATAGTATCGGGTTTAGTATCTGCTAGAGCTTGTGCTATCTTTTGAGCAGCACTTGGCTTTTCACAAATAATAAGTTCATAGGCCATAAATAAGAAGATTTGGCGAGAAGTTTAAAAAAGTTTAGATTTATTATAACAATCAGCTAAAAAACTTAACGACCCTTCGGGTTGTAAAAAACTTGTACCCGACCATTAGAGCTCGCGTTAGCCAAATCAACGTCGTTAGCACCAACCCAGTCGTTCCCGATACGATAGACCCCACGGAAACCACTTAAATCAGATGAAACTAATACTTTAATACCTTTATTATCTTTAGATTTAATTATTTTTTTAGTTTTAGAATCATAAGTTAAATAACC
>JAGVZY010000003.1 GCA_018302225.1 Candidatus Woesearchaeota archaeon | reverse complement strand
TAGTTTTATCGCTTTTTGGATCACAAGTATAATCTTTCCAAGTAATATTATCTTTTAAATAACCTCTTTCTTCACAAATTTTATATAAATCTGAGTTTGGGAAAGGTGTGGCAATAAAAATATCGGCTACATTCATTTTTGAATTTTCTATAAAATTTATTGTATCGACTATGCTGTTTAAATCCTCGTCAGGTGCACCAATAATAAAATTACCAAATATGGGCATTCCTACTTTCTTGCATAAATTTACTGCATTTAGATTGCCTTCAACTTTTTGATATGAATTTTTTAAGAAATTTAAAGTCTCTTGATTTGCAGATTCCATCCCTATTCTATAAAGAACGCAGCCAGCTTCTTTTAATTTTAACAATAATTCTTCTGTTGTTGCTCCTGCAGTACCTTGGCAGGCAAATTTAATTTTTTTATTTAATCCTGTTTTGACCATTCTATCGCAGAAGTCATAAATTCTTTCTTTATGACATACAAACTCATCATCTAAAAAACTGATTCCATCTAAATTATAATCTTCTACTAATTTATTGATTAGTTTAAACAAATAATCATTTGAATAGAACCTCAATTTTCGCTTCCAGATTAGTTTTGAGCTACAAAATTTACAATCAAATGGACACCCCCTACTAGCTACAATACATAGACTTCTTTTACAATGGCCAAAAGAAAATCTTATATCATGAAAGTAGTCTTCTATGTTTACTAAATCAAATGCCGGAAAGGGTAAGGCATCTAAATCTTTGATAAATTCTCTTGGAGGGTTAAAGATAATTGAATCTTTGTCTTTTTCTACTGTTCCGGGAACTTTTGTGGGAAAAGTATTTTTCAATAAAGGAGGCATTAATTCCGCCAATGTTTCTTCTCCTTCTCCCACTACTAATAAATCAAATTTGCTTTCTTTTAAAACTCTTTCAGGTATTGCAGTTGCGTGAAATCCCCCAAGCATGCAATAAATTTTTGAATTCTTCTTTTTAATATAATCACAGACTTGATAGGCTAATTCTGCATCTAATGTAGTTGCAGTTATACCAACCATAGAAGGTTCATATTTTTCAAATTCACGTATAATTTCTTCAAAAAAACCACCTATAATTCTGACAGAATAACCTTTTTCTCTAATGCAGGCTGCAAGAGTAAAAATACCTATTTTATTTTGTTTGTGAGGATTAATTAATAATAAATCTATTTTTTCTTTTTTCATATTATCCCCTCATATCTGCAAGGAATCCGAAAATAATTATTTGTATACCTATAATTATAAACAATAAAGAAAGTATTGTTAAAGGTATGTGTCCTATTATTCCAGTTTTAATAAATTTGTAAACTAAAAATAATCCTATAATAAAACCGATGCTGAAAAAAGATAAACCTATTTTTCCGAAAAACTTTATTGGATCATAGTCTCTGTAAATTCTAAAAATATTTATCCAGGCTTTAATTGCATAGTCAAAAGGATTTTTCATTAATCTACTTTCACCTTCTCTTTTTGCAAAATAAACAGGAACCTCTTTTATTTTAAATCCTGCGTGGACTGCTTTTATTATTTGTTCTTGAGTGTAAGTAAAATTAGAAATTAATTTTATATTTTCTGCAACTTTTCGATTATATGCTCTAAAACCGGTTTGGCAATCTGACACTTTATAGTTTACAATTTTTGAGATTACTCTTGAAAACAAAATGTTTCCTAGCCTTTTCATTAGAGGCATTTGTTCTATTGTTCCTTTGAATCTTGAGCCTAAAACTAAATCATTTCCTTTTTTTATTTCATTTAATAATAAGGGGATTTCTTTTGCAAGATATTGTCCATCTGCATCAAAATTAATTATAATATCTGCACCCAAGTCTAATGATTTTTTAACTGCTGTTCTGAATGCTGAAGCTAAACCTTGGTTAATTTGATGTGAAACAACTATAGCGTCATGTTCCTTTGCAACTTTTGAAGTTTTATCTGTTGAACCATCATCTACCACTAGAATTTGAGTTTCTTCTTTTAACTCTTTTAAAACAGGTTTAATTGAGTCTATAACCTGGCCTAGACTTTTTTCTTCATTATAAGCGGGAATAGTTATTATTAGTTTCATAAGACTATTTTTTATTAAGAGGTTTAAATAACTTTCTTTTAAATTATAAATTTAGAGTAAGTTCTGAATAAATTATTTCAGAAGCCTTTCTGTAACCTAGTTTATTAAAATGTCCATCTAGACCCCAATAAAAAGTATTATTTATATTCTCGGCTTTTAGTTTAGGAAGTAAATTAACATAATTGATATCATTTTTTTCTAATAAGTTAATTAACTCTTTCTGAGGTTTTTCTAGATTATAATTATTTAGAGAAATATTATCTAACAAAGTTAGGCCTATTTGTTCTTTTGTAGGTACTAAAACTATTAAAAGAGAAGAATTATTTTTCGAAGTTAAATCTTTTAAGAATTTAAAGATATCCTCAGTTTTTTTTAGATTTTCATTTAATTGTGAGGGATATTCTTTAAGATAAATGTCACTTAAACCTTCTGAAGAAAGATTATCTTTTTTATTATTTAAAATTAACTTTTTAGCAGTAGAGTATAACATAAACTTTCTATTTAAAAAGCTTCTAACCCTTGTTGAGAAACTTAATTTATATATTTTTGGTTTTAGAGAATTATGCTCCCCAGTCCAAAAATTATTCGGAATAGCATTTATAACCCCTGTATCCATCTTTACGAAATCATTACCTACAAAGAAATTAAGGATAATTAGATTAGGCTTATACATTAATACTTCTTCTTCAATCAAGATTACTTCTGGTACTAATCCGAAACCTTGCATACCAAAATTTAAAATTTCATATTTTGAATTAGAATTTTGATTTAATTTATCTTCAATTAATCTTGGTATACTTTCATTGAAACTAACTTGATAAGCATCTGTAAATGAATCTCCAACAAAAGCAACCCTAAATATAGAATCATTTTTATTTAATTCATGTTCATAATCTCTATAACCTTTGGAATTAAGTGTTATTATTTGTTCAAACTCTGGATGCTTGTAAAGATACTCTAGATTTGGAACTCTTCCAAAAACATTGTGATTAGTTAAAATATACTCTTTGTTTAAATTATACTCAAGAGGATATAATAATCTTAAAACAAACTCTAAAATTATGAAACAGAATAAGATTGCAATCAAAAGCAAAATTAAATTGATAACTTTAAATCTTTTGGGCATTTAAAAAGGTAAAAACTTTAGATTTTTAATCTTTTGCATATTTTTCGCTATCCCAAGCATCTCTTAAATTATCATCCCTTTTAATTAGGAATTTATCCATTACTAAGTAATCTATTCCTGTACCCATCATGCATTTATAGGCATCATAATAAGTACAAACAATTGGCTCTCCTCTAATATTAAAAGAAGTATTTATTAAAATTGGAATTCCAGATAATTTGCCATATTCTTTTATTACATCATAATATAACTGATTTTGATGTCTTCTAATAGTTTGTAATCTTCCACTACCGTCTACATGAGTAATTGAGGGTATTTTTTTGTGATATTCTTTTCTAACTGGATAAACCATTAACATATAATCTGTTGGCTCTGGAATTGGATTATCACATTCAAAATATTTTAAAGCATCATCTTCACAAACTACTGGTGCAAAAGGTCTGAATTTTTCTCTGTGTTTTACTTTTAAGTTTAGAATTTCTTTCATATTTGGATTACAAGCGTTTGAAATTATACTCCTAGAACCTAATGCTCTTGGTCCCCATTCCATTCTTCCTTGGAACCAGCCCAAGACATTATCTTTATGAATAAGGCTTGCAGTAGTTTTTACTAAATCTTCATCATTTTTGAATTGAGAGTATTTTATTTTATTTTTATCTAAGAAATTTTTAATTTCTTCTGTTGAGAATCCAGGTCCTAAAAAGGCACTTTTGAAAGTGTATTCTCTTTTTTTATCTAATAAAGTATGATAAATATAGGAAACTACACCTATACTTGTTCCACCATCACCTGGATCGGGTTGTATCCAGACTTTTTTGAAAGGAGTTTTACTTAAAATTTTTCCATTATAAACACTATTCAATGCAACACCACCACTAAGAACAAGATTTTCACATTTAGTTATATTATAAATATGATTTAGCATTTTTGTAATAATATCTTCTGTAAGCATTTGTAATGCGGCTGCAATATCTTTGTGTCTTTGAGTTAATTCTGTTTCTGCAGTTCTTATTGGTCCGCCTAAAAGTGTGCATAACTTTTTAGAAGGCATTCTATCTGCATGATGGAACACAAAGTATTTCATGTTTAATCTATAACTTCCATCTTCTTTGATATCAACTACACGTTTTAATTTTTCATAATAAGGATTATTTTTTCTATCCATCAAACCATAAGGACTTAATCCCATTACCTTATATTCAGAATTATTTACACTAAATCCTAAATAGGCAGTTATTGTAGAATATATTAAACCTAATGAATTTGGGAAAGTTATTTCTTTCATTAAGTGAATATTATTTTTATCTCCAATACCATAAGCAGTTGTAGTCCATTCACCAACACCATCTATTGTAAGTATTGCTGCTTTTTCAAAAGGACTTATCAAAAATGATGAGGCTGCATGGCACATATGATGTTCTATAAATAAAATATTTCCTTTGTAGTTTAGTTTCTTTTTTATTGCTCTAACAACTCTTAGTTTCTCATTTATCCAAGAGGGCATTGAACTTAGAAAAGTTTTCAAACTTAATGGAAAAGTTTCAAGATGTTGGGATAATACCCTTTCGAATTTTAAAAATGGCTTTTCGTAAAATCCCACATAAGAAATATCTTTAATAGTAATATTTTGACTCTTTAAACAATATTCAATAGATTTTATTGGAAAAGAAGTATCATGCTTTTTTCTTGTAAATCTTTCTTCTTGAGCTGCAGCTACAATCTTTCCATCTTTTAATAATGCTGCAGAAGCATCATGATAATAACAACTTATTCCTAGTATATACATTTTTACCTCAGTATTGTTTATAATACTCCTGAAGGGATTTTTTCTTTAGATTATAATCTACCCAATAAGTTTCTTTTTTTAATTTCACATCTAAAAAATGTTTTCCAACTAACTTTGCAAATATTGAAGTTAATCCTACACCTAAAAAATAAACTAAAAGTAATAATAGAGTATTAATAATTATTGAAACTCCACTCCCAAAGTTCTTGAAACCTTCCTTTAATCCTTTTATAAATTTTTTATTATTCATTTTAATAATTTTTTAATTAAATATCCTACAAGAGCTATTACAAAAACTATTAACATTGCCCAAAGATATCCGTTTGAATTAGGTAATCTACTTGTAATTTTTAATATAAAAAAAAGAATTGTAACAAATACAAAATAAGCAAGAATATAACCTATCTTTTCTCCAAATTTTTGGCTCGACTTATTTTCTTCAAAAATCATGACGCTTCAATTTATGGCTAAAATAAGGATATATAAACCTTTTGAAGTATTTAAAAAGGATTAGAAAAGAGCATAAATAAAAGGAGAAACCGCACTACTCTGGCTAAATATTATTAATATTCCAACTATCAGGAAAAGAATTATTACTGGAATTAACCACCAGGCTTTTCTTTCCATTAAAAAAGACCATATTTCTCCCAATAAGGATTTATTTTGACTCATGGTAGATTAAATAAATAAATTGTTTATTAAACTTTCTAAATTCAAAAGATTTATTAGTTTGATTTCAAGTAAGTTAATTATGAAAATTCTAGTTACTGGTTGTGAAGGGATGCTGGGGAAAGAGATGTGTGAAACATTTAAAGATAAATATGAAATTATTGGTGTAGGTAGAGAATGCGATATTACAACTAAAAAAGTTCTCGAAGATAAAATAAATGAAATAAAACCAGAGATAATAATAAATTCAGCAGCATATACTAATGTTGATTTAGCTGAAACTGAGCGAGAGCAAGCTAATCTTGTAAATGTTATTGGGGTAAAAAATTTAGCTGAATTGTGTAATAAACAAAATATTAAACTAATCCATTTTAGTACAGATTATATTTTTGATGGTTTGAAAGATGAACCTTATATTGAGGAAGATAAACCAAATCCACTTAATCATTATGGCTTTACTAAGCTGATTGGAGAAAGAATGATTCAGGAAGCAATGAGTAAATATTATATTTTTAGAATAACCTGGCTTTATGGTAAATATCGGAAAAATTTTGTTAAAACAATTCTTAAACTTGCTTCTGAAAAAGATGAATTAAAAATTGTTAATGATCAAACTGGGTGTCCGACTTATACTAAAGATGTAATAAATGCTGTTGATGAAGCAATTAAACAAAATAAAAATAAATTTGGAATATATCATCTTAATAACTCTGATTCTTGCTCTTGGTTTGAATTTGCAAATGAAATTTTAGACATTAAAGGGATTGAAAAAAAATTAATTCCAATTAAAACTGAGGAATATCCGCTACCAGCTAAAAGGCCAAAATATTCTGTAATGAGTAATTTTAAGTTTCAAAGTACTTTTAAATATGGTATTAGGAGTTGGCATAATGCACTTAAAGACTTTTTAACAAATGATTTGACTTAGTAAATTAGGTTAATTTTTTAAATTAAACAAGGTTTTATACCCTTTAAAGCATTTAAATGGGGTTTAGAAAGAAGTATGAAAATTGCACTTATTTCAACAAATACTTATCCTGGTGATCAGGGTTTAAGAACTGTTTCTTCTTACTTAAAAGAAAAAGGTTTTGAGACTAAAATGATTTTCTTACCTTATGTTGAGGATTATTCTAAACTATATTCCAAAAAAATAATTTTGCAAATCTTAAATTTATGTAAAGATTGTAATTTAATAGGTATAAGTTCTATGGCTTCCACTTCAAAAAGAGCAATACAAGTTATAAAAAATTTGAAGAGGTTAAATGTACCTTTAATTTGGGGAGGAGTTCATGCAACAATTAGTCCTGAATCTTGTATACCTTATGTAAATTATGTTTGTGTTGGTGAAGGTGAAGAAGCAATCTATGAACTTGCAAGAGCAATAAAAGAAAAACAAGAACCTAAAGAAATTGCTAAGATAAAAAACCTCTGGATTAATAAAGGAGATATTGTTATAAAAAACGTTTTAAGACCTTTAGAAGAGAATTTGGATAAGCTTCCTTTTGCAGATTTTAGTTTAAATGAACACTATCTTCTTGATGGGGAGAACTTGAGAAAATTTAAAGAAGAAGACTTAAATGGGATGATTTTCTTTCAAACTGAGAGAGGTTGTCCGCATGCATGTACTTATTGTATAAATAAAAAAATAAAAGATATTCAGAAAGGTCTTGGAAAAATTGTTAGAGCACATAGCATAGATTATGTTATAAGAAATTTAGTTTATTTAAAAAATAAATTTAAAACTCTAAAATATTTTGATTTGAGAGATGAGACTTTCTTTGTTAGAAGTTTAGATGAAATAAAAGAATTTTCAATAAGGTACAAACAAGAAGTGGGTTTAAGATTTAAAATACTTGGAGATCCTGCAAACATAACTGATGAAAAAATGAAATTGCTTGTTGAGGCAGGTTTAACAGATATTATTATCGGAATACAATCTGGAAGCGATAAAATCAATAAAGAAGTTTACAAGCGTTATATAACTAAAGAACAGGTTTTAAACTCTGCGAGAATAATTAATAAATATAAAAATAAATTAACTGTTATGTATGACATTATTGCTTGTAATCCATATGAAAATAGGCAAGATGTTTTAGATTCAATTGAATTAATTATGAAAATTCCTAGTCCTTTCTTTTTATCTGTAAATAATTTAGTATTTTTTACAGGAAGTGAATTATATGAAAAAGCAAAGCAAGATGGAATAATAAAAACTGAAAAGGATTCTGCATCCAATTTAAATTATTGGGATAGATTTAAACATATAAAATTAAAAAAGAAAAATATGTATCTTACTTTGATTTTAAATTTAATGCGTGGTGTTGTAACAAAATCAAGATTAGGAATAATGCCGAGAAATATTTTAAAAATTTTGATAAATAAAAAAATGATAACTTTTAATGAAAAAGTTAAAATCTTCACTTTAATGGTTGGAAGAATAGTTCAAATAATGGATATGTTTAGAGAAAAAATAGCAAAGCCAATATATAGGAATACACCTTTATCATTTAAAATATGGTATGATAAGAGGAGGTACCAAGTATGAATTTAATTGTTGAAAGTATGATTAAGAATGGCAAAGTAATAGAGAATGTTATAATCAAAGAGAGAAGAGTTAATCCTGATGAAAGAGGTAACTTAATGGAAATATTAAGGCGTGATGAAGATTTTTTTAAAGGATTTGGACAAACTTATGCTACTGAAGTTTACCCTGATGTGACAAAAGGATGGCATTATCATAAAGAGCAAACAGATAATTTTGTTTGTGTTTCAGGTATGATAAAATTAGTTTTATTTGATGTACGTGAAAACTCAAAAACATACAAAAAAGTAAATGAATTGTTTATTGGTGAGAAAGATCAATTATTGGTTCAAATACCCCCTTATGTTTTACATGGTTTCAAAGGTGTCGGAACTGATAAAGCAATAATCATTAATGTTTGTACTAAACCCTATAACTATAATAAACCTGATGAATATAGAGTTCATCCGCATGATAAAGACTTACAAAAACAAGTTTTAGGTTTTGACGTGCCTTATAATTGGGCAAGAAAGGATGGCTAATTATTATGAAAATAGCACATGTTGGAATGTTTTATTATCCAACTTTTGGAGGAGTAGAGCAAGTAATGCAGGAACTTGCAGAAAGGCAGGTTAAAGCAGGGCATGAGGTTCATGTTTTTTGTTCTGATTCTGATAAATATAAAAGAATTAAGAAAAAAGAAGAAGTGATTAATGGAGTTTATGTTCATAGGCATAAATATATTTTAAGACTTTCTTTATCTGCTTTGATTTGGCCAAGTTTATTATCTACACTTTCAAAACAAAAATTTGATGTTATTCATTCTCATGTTTCAGGACATTTGCATGTGTTGCTTGCAGGCATAGTTGCAAGAAAAACTAAAACTCCTCATATACATACAACTCATTGTCCTTGGACTGATAAATATAGATCATTTATTTTGAAACCATTTTTATTTTTGAATGATAAGTTGTTTAATAAAATGGCGTTTGATAGATGTGATAAAATTATTGCAATTACACCTTGGGAAATTCCAATTTTAAAAAAATGGGTTGATGAGAAAAAAATTGTTGTGATTCCAAACGGTATGGATAACTTATTTTTCAAAAAATTAAAAGAAAATAAATTTAAAGAAAAAAATAATATTCCTAAAGATAAAAAAATAATTCTATTTTTTGGAAGATTGAATCCTACTAAAGGTCCTGAAAAGCTAGCTTTAGTTGCAAGAGAATTAGTAAAAGAAAGAAAAGATGTATTTTTTGCATTTATTGGACCTGATGAAGGCAAATTACAAGAAGTTCAAGAAATTATTAAAGATCAAGAAAATATAAAATATTTTGGCGCTTTGAGAGGAAAGGATAAGATAATTGAGATGTATCAAGCAGCTTATGTTTATATGTTACCTTCCTATAGAGAAGGATTACCTTTAACTTTATTTGAAGCCATGGCTTCTGGATTGCCTATAATTGCTAGTCCTGTAAATGGTATACCTTATGAAATGAATGATTCTGAGAATGGTTTATTTGTTAAATATGGTGATATTAAAGGTTTGAAGAATGCGATAATTAAATTATTAGATGATTCTAAATTTTATGAAAAAATTTCTAAAACTAACTTAAAAAAGGCTGAAGAGTATAGTTGGGATAAGATAAGTGAAAGATTTGAAAGTGTTTATGAGAATTTAATTAATAAAAAGAATTAAAAACTGATTTAGGTTTTAAGAATGATGTTTAAAGATTTTGATAAAAAAACTTGGATTTTTATTGTTGTAATACTTTTACTTGGAATATTTGTAAGGCTCTATGGATATCAAGATGTAGGTTACTGGGGAGATGATATGACTACTTTGCCTACAGGCTTGCTTTATTTCTATCCACATACACTTTTTCCTGGTTTGTTGGGACAAGGAGAACCTATATTAGGAAATATAATTATTGCTTCTGGCTGTAGGCTTTCTGGAGAGGATTTTTCTGGTGTGACTGAAATGCAGAAAGCACCCATGTTTTATCCTGGACGAGAAATTTTAATTGGTCCTGCACTTGCAAAATCTGATTTTTATTGTCATTTACCTATATATATTGGTGGAATAATTGCTTTATTGATTATAAGTTTGCTTGCAATTTTATTATTAGAAAAATATTCTGCAATTTATTCTATAATTTTCTTTTCATTTTTTCCAGTCTTATTAAAATTTAGCACTTGGATACATGTAGATATATTTTCTTATGTTTTTGTTTGGACAGGATTATTATTTTTGTGGCTGTTTTACAAAAGTGAATATACACAAAAATGGAAAGAGATTTTATTATTTTGTTTAGCAAGTTTATTTTTTGCTTTTGGATTTATGACTAAACTTCCAAATTTAATTTTTATTGTATTTGCATTCTGGATATTCTGTTTAAAATATAAAATTACAATTAGAAAATTCTTTTTAGAATCTAGAGGAAGTTTGTCTGATAGGTTTAAAAGCCTTGAAAAACAGGAATTAAAGGTTATTTTGATTATTTCTTGTTTAAGTGTAATTATATTTTTGTTTGTGTGTTGGATATTATTAGAATTTAATTTTGGAAACTTTTTTGCAATACTTGCAAAGTATAAAACCACAAATGCAGAAGTTACTAGTTTTGGAATAAACAAAGAATTTTTCTCAAATTTGTATGGATTTATTTTAGGATTTAGTATTATTGATTTAATTATTTTGATTGCTAGTTTAATTGGAAGTTATAGTTTTATTAAATATTTCTTTAAAAATCAAAAAAAGAAAAATGAAATATTTATTTTGAGTTTATTTGTTTTTAGTATATTTAGTTTGTTATTTTTTAGTGCATTCAAATATCAGAGAGTATTTTTTGTTTTAGTACCTGGAATAATCTTTTTTATAACTTATAATTTATTTAATGAAAAAAGTTTTATATTTAAATTATTTAAAGAAAGAACAAAAATTATTTTTTTAATTTTAATGATTTTAAGCATAGTTTTAGGATTTTGTACTTCTATAATGCAAGCGCCTTATTTTTATGAGCAGAATAGTTTATTGTGTAAAGTAAGTGATAAATGTGATTTGGATACTAATGGTTATTCTGCAAAAATAACTGCTGAAACTATGTTAAATCTTTTGCAAGAAAATGAAACTTATTATCCACATGGCATTTCTATTTATTATATTAGAAATTCCGATGGATTATATCATTCTTACTTTGAACAAGCATTTATTCAACAATTCAACAAAAAATCTGGAATAAATGATTATATTACTTATTATAAGCCTGAAAATAGAACATTAAGATATATTTTGGTTGGACAAAATGATATAGAATCATTTAATAATGAAATAAAATTATTTAAAGAGACTTATGAACCAAATGGGTATATTCAAATAAAAAATAAGAATATAACTGCAATTTATGATATTTATAATTTAAATAAAAGCAAAAATTAAAATGGTAAAAAGAATACTGGTTACTGCGACGACTTTTCCTAGATGGAAAGATGATACTGAGCCAAAGTTTGTTTATGATTTATCTGTTTTGCTTGCAAAAAAAGGGCATAAGATTACAGTTTTAGTACCTCATTATTATAAAGCAAAAGTAAATGAAATCATGGGTGGACTTAGGGTATTTAGATTTAGATATTTCTTTCCTAAATTAGAAAAACTTTGTTATGACGGGGGAATTTTACCAAATATGAAAAAATATACTATTGCTAAAATTCTTCCTCCATTCTTATCTATAGCTGGATTACTTAGTACAATTTATAGAGTTAAAAAAGATAAGATTGAAGTTATACACGCACATTGGATACTTCCAGAAGGATTTACAGCCTATTTAGTAAAAAAAGTGTTTAAGGTGCCCTATGTTGTAACTGTTCATGCAGGAGATATATTTCCTTTAAAAAATAAAATATTTAGATATTTAGCAAAGTTAACACTAAAAAATGCTGATTATTGTACAGCAAATAGTAATTATACTAAAAGCGAAATATGCAAAATTTGGAATTCAAAAGATATAAAAATAATTCCAATGGGTGTGGATCTTAAACGTTTTAATCCAAATAAAAAAAGAGATGAGCTTAAAAAAGAATTAGAAATTAAAGATAGGTTTATTTTAAGTGTAGGAAGACTTGCTGAAAAAAAAGGTATAAAATATCTTATTTTAGCTTTGCCCATTGTACTTAAGAAATTTCCAAAACTAAAATTGGTTATTATTGGGGATGGTCCTGAAAAAGAAAAATTAATGAATTTAGTTAAAGAAGTTAAATTAGAAAAAAATATTTTGTTTGCTAATAAACTTATTAATAATAAACTTCCAGAATATTATGCTACTGCAGATTTATTTGTTGGGCCCTCAATAGTAACTTTAAGTGGGGATACAGAAGGGTTGGGCGTTGTATTTCTTGAAGCTTTAGCATCAGAAACTCCTGTAATTGGAAGTAATGTTGGAGGGATACCAGATATAATTAAAGATGGAAAAACAGGTCTATTAGTTGAGCAAAAGAATTCTGAAAAATTAGCTGAGACAATTATTTATGCGCTATCTAATTATGAAGAGAGTAAATCTTTGGCTAAAAATGGGAGAGAGTATATTAAAGCAAGATATTCTTGGGAAAATGTTTCTAATAAATTTGATGAAATTTTTTAAAAATTATAAAATATATAAATTTAAATCGGGTTGAACTTTTTTTACCAAGGTTAAATTTTCTTCTTGTTTAGTTATTAAATAAGAATTATTTATTTTTGAATTTAAAATATTCTCTTTAGAGGTAATAATGATTTCATTGTTTATTTTTAAACCTACAAGTGTAAATAATTTACTGGGCTCACAAATTGAAGAGTAATCTTCTTTAGATATTTTTCTCAAACATTCTGCTTCGTTAATAAATAAAGTTGAGTCCTCTTCGATTAAATCAGAAATTTCATCTCCTGCAACAATATAAGGATTTTTACTCCAAACAAGTTCTGAACTATAAAATATAAACGCATAAGCAAATAAGTTTGTAATTAAGAATAGAATGAAAAAAAGTTTTAATTTTTGTTTATATTTCAAAATAAATATACAAAATAGAACGAATAATATTGTAAAAAAGGGGATAAACCAGAGATTTATCAATGGTGAAGTCAGAATTTGTTTAGTTAAAATAAAATCAAATAATACTTTTACTGCACCTATATAACTTAAAGAAATATTATTTGTTGGAAACATAGGGAATAAAACTAATATACTTGCTAAGAAAGATAATGGGATAATTAAATATAAAATTGGCTTGCTTAATGCTTTTAAATCTTGACTATATCTTTTAAATTGAATAAATCCTAAAATTAAAATTAATGGAGCAATCATTTCTAAATATCTTGCAATAGGTCTACCAGGTAAAAATTTGAATATTTCTGTACCTGTATAAGTTAAAGTATTGTTACAGGCAATAATCAATAAAAAGAATAATGGAATAATAATTATTTTATATAAATTTAAAAGGTTTTGATATTCTTTGTCTTTTTTTGTAAAAGGAGTTATTAAAAATAAGATAAATGGAATAAAAAAGGTTGATGCTGCAACTAATCCCGTATATAATAAAAATCTTGACCAAAATCCAATTTGAATTAAATTTCTTGAAAAATTATTTAATGTTGCAGAATATCCTGTCCCAAAGAATAATGAGATTGGAAGTATATTTGGATAGACTAAAATTAAACCTACCAATAATACTAAAAATGATATAATCCATTTAGAGTATTTCTTTTTATATTCTGCTAAGAGAAATATAATTAAAGGGATTAATGATAGGGCATTACCTTTTGTAAGTATTGCTAAAATAGAAAAAAAGATTGTAAATATTAACCATTTAAGTTTTTTTTGCTCTAAAAATAAGTATGCAAAAACTAAAGTAGAAATATAAAATAAATAAAGTATATTCTCAGCCATGACTAAAGAAGAAAACATAAACAAAGCAGGATAAATTGAGATTAAAATAGTTAAATAAAATGTTTCTTTTTCATCAAAAAATCTTTTCAAAATTAAATAGATAGGAAATACTACTAAAGATGAAATGATTGCATTTATGAACTTAATTAGAAATAAAACTATAGCCATATTATGGAAAATAAATGTTGGTGAAATAATTAAAGGATATATTATTGGAAATGGTGTAGAAATTGTGTGAATTGTTAAAGTTCCATGAAATAATATAGATCTGGCAATTTTAATAAATATATAAGAATCATTAAATGAAGCAGGTGTTGAAATAAATAAAGAGAAAATTAGTTTGATAGCTATTAAAAGTATAAACATAGTAAAGATATTATTTTTTTTCATATTTTAAGCTCAATTGACCAATTTTATAAAGATTATGCGTATCTATAAATCATAAAAACAATAAAGTATATAAAAGGGTTCATTATAATTATAAGAATGATTAAAGAAAGAGGTTTGAAAGAGGATAAAAATCTAAAATCTTCAAATAAATCAGTCCATTATAGTTGGGCAGTTTATGCTATAATTATTTCTTTTGTATTTTTTGTGTTTTTGATATATCCTCAACAAAGTGCTAAAGTAATTGAAAAGTCTACCGATTATATATTTACTCCTAAAATTGAAAATATTAATGATCAAGTTGTAACTGCTTTTACTCCAAAAATAAATTTAGGTGTCTTAAAAGAAGATGATATCATTGATTTATTTAAAAAGAATTCTGTTGAACTTAAAGAAGGTGGATGGTATAATTATGAATATAATTTAGATGATGGATATTTCTTTGATAGATTAGGTGCTCAATTCTATGGTTTTGACCCGTTTAATAGTATTAATTATGATTATAAAGATAGAGAATTTAATTTAAGTCACATTAGAATCTTTAGATTAAGTTCACTTGAGTATGAAAATTGGATAAGTAAAACTAAAGAAAAAATAAAGATTGCTCAAAAGATTAAATGTACTGAAGAAGATAAATGCGAGGGTAACTTAATTTATCTTAGATGCTTAGCTACAGGATACCCAAATATGGAATATTATAATTGGTATTCGAGTGGATATATGTTTGAAGCAAGAGATAAAGGCTTGGCAATAAATACATTTGAAAACTTTTACTGTTAAGTGATAAATAAACTTTAATTTAATTTTAAATAAGCAAAAAAGTTTATATATTACTTAGTAAATAAGTAATTCAAATGTATTATATTATAAAAAATAATATAAAACCTATGGAGAGGTGTTGAAATGGTGAATAAAAGAATTTTATATACGAGTGTTTTGAGTTTACTTCTATTGTTAAGTGTTTATTTTGTTGTTGGTGAGGTTGATACAACAAATACAAATATTTTAGCTCAAAATGGATCAGATAGTTATGATAATTGGACAAAGGGTGCAGTAACAGAGACTTTTAATTTTACAATATTTTATACAGAAACGGGTGGAGTTTATGATAGTATAAGTTATATTAATATATCTTGGCCAGCAGGAAATTATACATTTGAGGGATTTATTTCCTTAAATAATTCTTTAATAATTACTGAAACTAATGGAACAATGCGTGTTTCTGGTGAAGACGATACTCAATTTTTTGATGCACCAATAAACACGGCTAATGATTCTTTATTCGTAAGGGATCTTTTTGGAACTGCAGCGAATTGGTTCTGTTATAATAAAACCGGTGCAGGTATTGATTGTGGTGTCTTAGATATAAGAAGTAATTTAAGTGCTAGTGGTGGAACAAGTCAAAATACAACTATATCTATTTTAGTAAATATGACCACAGTAAATAATTATGAGTCTATAGCTCTGAATACATTTGAAATAAGTACATCAAATAACGATACATATAATGAAATTTCTGGAATGAATCATACAATTTCATTAGGTGTTGATGGGTGGGCTCCTACAATTACGGATATTAATGTTAGTGATGGAAATACTACAATATCTAATGTGACTGGTCAGTTAAACTTAACAGTTTCACCAGGTAATCAAAGCACATTAAGATATGGGCCAATAACTGTAAGAGCAACTGTCTTAGATATAAATCCAGGAAATGTATGGATCTATTATAATAATTCAGAATATATAGGAGGTATTAATGCGACTGTATTTGGTACAAATACTATTTTAAAGCCTATGATAACTTCAGATTTCGCTTCTCCATATATGTATAGTGCAACATTTAGTGCGTCTGAAGTAACTGATGGAAATATGGTTACATTTGTTATATTTACGAATGATACTTTAGGTAATGAAGTTACAGTAAATGATACTTATGATGCTGTTTCAAATGCATTTGCCTTTAATGTATCTTCTACAGATATAGCAACTATTAGTAATATAAATGTAACAAATACTGTAGATGGTGTAGACTATAAGGTTACTAATCCAACAGGGTCAGATAAGTACTTACCTCTAACGGGAACACACACATTTGATGCATCTTTTAATGTTCAAGAAGTTAGACCAATAATTTCAGCGGTATTATTTTATAATACAACCGGTGCTGTAACCGTGGGTGAAAATGGAGTTATGACTAACGTTGAAGGAGAAATTGCTATGAATAATGTGGGTTCAATAGTAACATCTAGTATTAATACATCAGAGTATACGGCCACTATGACTTTCCCAGGCAATGATACCAATGTTGTATACTTTGCAGTTGTAGGAAATAATAGTGGGGGATATTATGTGATCGGTAGTTATCAGTATACTATTGATGGAACTACACCAACCGAGCCCGTATTAACTGTTCCAACGACTACATCAATAAGTACCTCTGGTTCGATAAGTTATTCTTGTAGTTCTACAGATGCAGCCTCTGGCGGATTAACATATGCATGGGTACTTACAAAGCCATCTGGAACAACAGTTTCAAAAACAGGCACAGATGCAACATTTAGTGGAACAGAGACTAATGAAGCTGGAACATATAGTTTAACATGTACTGCAACCGATGCTGTAGGTAATGCTAAATCACATTCAGCTACTACAACTGAAGATTTCCATGTATCTTATGCTTCAACAACAAGTAGTGGTAGTGGGGGAGGATCAAGCGGGGGAGGAATTAGTGGTGCAGTTACTTATGATGTCGATTTATCATCAGCAACAGTAACTTCAGCAAGTATATCAGGAACACAAGGTGCTGTAAAAACCTTTACATTAGATAAAACAACAAAACACACTGTAACATTCAAGACAATTTCGGCAAGTAAAGCTGTAATAGTTATTGCTTCCGCACCTGTTGAAGTAGAATTAACTATTGGAGAATCTAAAGAAGTTGATATGAATGCTGATAGTGTTAAAGACATAAAGGTTACATTAAACAGCATAACTAATGGTAAGGCTGATGTTAAGATTGATAAATTAGCTCAACCAGCAGTTAAAACAACTGAAGAAACTAGTAGAGGTTCAACTACTGAAAAAGTAAGTGGTGGCGCGGGAGAAACTGGAGAAGGAACATCATTGATATGGCTATGGATTGCATTAGTTGTAATCGCCTTGTTAGTGATAGGCTACTTTGTATTTGGTAAAAAGAAATAGAGGTTAAACCTCTTTTTTTTCTTTCTTTTTTTATTAATTCCTTGCAATAAGTTTATAAAGTATTTTTAAATGGTTTATTGTATGGAAGAAGAGTTTAATTTTTCAGTTAGAAAAATTGTAAAAGGTGCAGGATTAGTATTTATAGGTATAATTCTATCTAAAATTTTTGGTTTAATTTATTTGTTAATCTTAACTAGATGGGGTGGAGCAACGCAATATGGTTTGCTTTCTTTAGGTATAGATTCTTTAACATTTTTAACTGCAATTGCAATTTTAGGATTGGATACTGCATTAGCTAAATATATTCCTCAATATCTTAAAAAAAATAATAAAGAAGTTATGAAAATGATTGCTTATTCTACATTTGTGACTTTTTGTTTAAGTTTCTTTTTTGGGGTTTTATTATTTAGATATTCTGAAGTTTTAGCATATAATTTATTTCATAATTTAAAAATGAATATTGTGCTTAAGATAATTGCTATAGGCATTCCATTAAATGCATTAATTAATTTATTTTTAGGTATAGTAAAAGCTTTTCAAAAAGTAGAATACGAAGTTTATTCTAAAAATTTAATACTTAATCTTTGTCAAATAGGGTTTACTTTAGTTGCATTGTCTTTAGGTCTCGGTATATTTGGCTTAAGTATGGCTTATGTTGCTTCATTATTTATTACCTTATTAATATTATTTTATTTTATAGAATTTAAAATATTTCCTTTTATTCAGCATAAAATTATTTTAGATAAATTAACAAAAGAGATTACTTCTTTTTCAGCACCTTTGGTTTTTGTTAGTTTGTTAACCTCTTTAATATTTTGGGTTGATGGTTTTATGTTAGCTTATTTTAAGAATGCTTTGGAAGTAGGAGTTTATAAAGCAGTAATTCCTCTTGCGCATTTAACTTATATTATTCCTTATGCACTTACAATAATTTTTATGCCTATTGCTTCAGGATTTTATATTGAAAATAAAGTAGAAAATTTAAAGGCTATAACTAAAACTATAACTAAATGGATATTAATTCCTAATTTATTTATTTTATTAATGATTATTTTATTTTCTCGAAGAATAATAGATATTTTATTTATTCAAGAGTATTCAATTGGCTGGTTAGCATTTGTTATACTGGGGGTAAGTTACTTTATACACTATTTAATGATTTGCTCAAGCTTTATGTTAATTATATTAAAAAAAACTAAGTTATTATTCTTAGATTTAGTTATTGGTAGTGTATCCACTATTATCTTAAATTATAAGCTTATACCATTATATGGTTTAACTGGCGCAGCTATATCCACCGGATTTTCTTTAATCTTAATAGCCTTATTATATGGGGCGCAATCTTACTATTATCTCAAAATTAATCCATTTAAAAAAGTATATATCAAAATAATATTTAGTATTTTAGTTACATTAATTTTTGGAATATTATTTATTCCAGCAATTGAAAGATTAATTTTACCTACAATCAAATTAATTGGGGAATTATTAAATAAAGATTTTTATAATAGACTAATTAGCTTATTAATTTCCATGGGTATTTTAGGTTTATTTTATATTATAATGATTATAGTTACAAAATCTTTTGAAGAAGATGATTTAATGATAATAAAAATTATACGAGAGAAAACTAAATTAAAATTATCTTTTTTAACAAAATTCTTTTTTAAGCCTAAGGATATTTAATATTTTTTCTAAATTCCAAAGGATTTAAAGTAATTTTTCCTGAAAGCGCCTTTAATTCTTTAACTCCGTAAACTTCTGCATATTTTTGAGTTAAACCTAAGCAAATATTATTACAATTGCATTTTTTACATTCTTGACTTTTTCTGTGAAATTTTTGATAACTTTTTAAGATTCCATCATAAAATGAAGAGTATAAGCTTTGAGTTAAGAGCTGTTTAAGAGATAATCTTATTATTCCTTTGAGAATATGGTAAACTGTTAAAAATGGGCCAACCCATAGCCATTCTCTTAAAATTAAGTCAGCCTCATAAGTATCATATTTTTGTTGGTATTTATTGCAGATGTATTTTTCATATCCTTTCATAAAACAAAATGGAATATATCTTACATTAATCTGCTTAGTATGATCCTTTAAAATATTAATAGTTTGTTTTATATAAGGTGCAACTTCTGAAAAACTAGCCATCATATCTTCTGAATGAAACTCGGCATCTTCTACAGGATTAAATGAAATTATGTTAACTACTTTAGGTTTGAACTTTAATAGAAATCTTGCTAATTCAGGTAAGTCCTTATAATTTTGTTTAGTTATAGTTATATTTATTCTGAAACCCAAATTTAATTTTTTGGCATTTTCTATTCCGTTAATCAATTTGCTAAAACTCCCTTTTACACAAGTTAGAGCATCATGCTTCTCTGCAGAAGGAGATTCTATTGAAAATAAAACGTCGTCTAAGCCTGCTTCAATTAACTTTTTAAAATAATTTTCGTTTGAGAGTAGTAGCCCATTAGTAATAATTCCCACTTGTTTAAAACCTATTTTTCTAGCATATTTAATTAAATCTGGGAGATCTGATCTTATAGTTGGCTCTCCACCTGTGAAGTCCACCCTATTTTTTCTCCAAAAATATTTAATAAACCTAAGTTCTTTTTTTATTTCTGTAGTAGTTTTATTATTTTCTTGATGTAAGGAGTCTTGATAGTAACAAAATTTACATTTCAAATTACATCTGTTACCTACATGTATCCAATATCTTTTTGTAATTTGCATTTTATTTAATTATTTTTATATTCAAATTTATTTTTTAATTAACAATAAATTTCTGTTGTCAATTTTATTTTTTTTATTTAGTTTATTTAGGCAAGTAATATTAAAATATTTGTTTAAATAATTCATCATTTCTCTTGGATCTGTACCTATTTTAGATATGAAAGAAGGTATGAACTCTAGCATCATTTTTTCTATTTTTCCATCCTCGATTAATCTATTCATTCCAGCTATAACCTTGCCTTCTGCACCTTCGACATCTATTTTAACAAAGGAAATCTTTTTGGGTTTATTTTTAAAAAATTTATTAAGTGTTGTACATATTACAGTAGTTTTAATATCCTTTCCTCCAGAGTAAATTTTATGATTTGCTGTATTTAAAGGATTTAAATAAAAATTAATTGGTTCTTCTTTATCTGATAAAGCTTTGTTAATTAATATTGTGTTTTTATAATTATTTAAAATGATATTCTTACTTAACAATTCAAAATTAGTTCTATCTGGCTCAAAGGCATAAACCTTTCCTTTAGTTCCCACTAATTTTGCAAAAATTAAGGTATAATAACCAATATTTGCACCAATATCAATGACTATGTCGCCAGGTTTTATTAGCTTTAAAATCTTTTTAGTTTCTCTTGGCTCATAAAATTTATCTATCGAAAGTTTCAAAGAATCATTTTTATCTAAAATAAATCTATTTCCAAAAATAATTATTTCTTTAACTCTTAATAGCTTTAACAGTTTTATTCTTATCTTTTGAGCTATTTTTAAATTTTCTAACGGCTTGAAAAGTAAACATGCGCCCTTTCCAAATTTAAATATACCTCTTAAAAGAGGCCTAATAATTGAATTCATATTTTTTAATATTCTCGATTATTTTATAAACTTATGGTTTAAATATTTGTTCTATTATTTATTTAATTTATTTTTTGCTTTTTTTAATTTTGAATATAAACTTGATTTTCCAAATCTTAATTTTATTAAAGGTTTAATAATTTTTAGATACTTTGAATTTGAAACATATGGATAAAATAATTCTTTATAATAGTTTACTTTTTCTTTTGAAATTGAAGGTTGATCTAAAATGGAATCTTCATAGTATCCCTTAACTTTTCTTTTACTTATCCAACCTTTCTTTTTACAAAGTTTATATAGTTCTGTTCCAGGATAAGGTCTGAAAACATTTACAGCTTTTAAATCTGTATCTATTTGTTTGCTAAATTCTAAAGTTTCTTTAATTTGAGGTTCAGTTTCATAAGGTAAACCAACCATATTAAAAGCCATAGTCTTTATTCCTGCTTCTTTTGCTAATTTAAAGGTCTTAATGATTGATTCGTTTGTTAATCTTTTTTTGAGAACTTTATTCCTTAATTTTTCATTTCCAGATTCAACTCCAATCCAAACTTGTGAACAATTTGCTTTTTTTAGAAGCTCAATTATCTCTTTATCAACTAGGTCTGCACGAATATTACACCTAAAAGGAATATTTATTTCTTTAGAATATTTTTCACAAAATTCTTTTAACCAAGATTTATTTAAAGTAAAGGTATCATCATGAAAAGTTAGAAATTTATAGTTTTTATATTTTGAAGTAACTTCTTTTATTTCTTTAATAAAATTATCTACATTTCTATACCTTACAAAATTTCCTTTATTTTTGTAAATTTTTTGTAAAGTATGATTTATACAATAAGTACATTGATATGGACAACCTCTACTGCCCATAAACTCTATACCATAGTGAGAATTCTCTAATAAGTCTTCATAATCAAAAATTTCTCTGTCTGGAAAAGGTAACTCATCTAAATTTTGAATTAGGTTTCTAACAGGATTTTTTATTATTCTTTTTCCTTTTTTAAACCAGAAATTTTGAATTCTTAGATAATCTTGCTTTTTTTCTAGTGCATTTACTAATTCAAGAAAGGCATATTCTCCTTCGCCAATGCATATTCCTAAAGTACCTCTAATACCAATACATTCCAAGGGTGCAATTGTGGGATGCACTCCGCCTAACACGATAGGTATTTTAAATTTAGAATGAATATAACTAATTATCTTTTTAGATAGGTCTATTTGGTCAGTTGTCGAAGAAATACCTATTAAATCAGGTTTAAATTCGTTTATTTTAGAGTCAATAATATCTGATACATCTTCTGAAGAATAAATAGTAATTAAGCTAGCATTATGATTATTTTTCTTTAAAACTGCTGATAAATAAGCTATACCTTGGTTAAATAACCTTTCCTTGCCCTCTTTAAAAGGGGGTTGTGGATAAATAAATAATATCTTCATCAAATTAACTATAAGGCCTGATTTTATAAAGATTTGGTAGAGAAAGTTTTATAAAAAAACAGAATCCTAGATAATTAAATGAATAAGAAGTTTAGTCGAATAATAATCGCACTTTTTGTAGTGTTTATAATGAGTTTTAGTGTTTTAGAGTTTGCTTTAAATAGAAATGGTGGAAGTGAAACTGTAAAATATGGAGAGTTAAGATTTGTGAAAAATCAAGAAGTAGGTGGTGAAAATTGGATACTTCAAGGCACTAATTTTTATCTGAATTATAGTCCCTCTTTATTTGATAATGTTAATTTTACCTCTGAACAGAAAAATTTTATAAACAATTTAAAATCTTCTCAAAAGGTTTATTTTAATTTAGATTATAATAATTCTATGCAAGCTCAATCTGCAAGTAAATTATATAATTATTTTAATAGTTTCTTAAAAGTAGTTCCTGCATCAGATGATAAAACTACGGCTATGGAAAAGGATATTCCTTTAATTAATTGCCAAAACAGTAATTATCTCGTAATATTATTTAAGGAAGGTTTAAAGAGTTTTAAACTTGAGGGAAGTTGTTTATATATTTATGCAGATACTGAAAATGATAGTAAGATATTAGTTGATAAAATTTTAATTGAGGTTTTATATGTCTGAAGATAATGAAACAATTGAAATAGAAAATCTTAATGATACTAAAGTTCAAGAACTTAATTACCATTTTAAAGAGCAGATAGAAAAAGAAGCGCTTAAAGAAAGAATTGAAGAGAGTTTAGAAGAAAAAGGTGAGAAAGGCTCTGAAAAATTTTCTAATATTTTTTGGATAGTTATAGGAATAATTATTTGCGCAATAATCCTTTTTTTTGCATTTAAAATAGGTAATTCAGATAATAAAAGTTATTCTTATAATGGATTTTTGATAAATAAAGCAGAATATGGTTATAGTACATTAGTAACTATAAATAATGAGCCTTATTTAGTTAGTTTTAGAAACGGTCCTAAAGAAGTAGAAAATATAAGTGTAGAAAAAGGCATTAAAGAAGAGATTTTAAGCAAAGAGGTCATTTACTTAACCTTACAGCCTAACTTTACTTCTGTACCAGTTATAGGCGCTCATGAAATAGCTAAAATCTTGGGCAGAGGAGCAAATATTTACAATATTCTAACTATTGGTGCAGTAATTTCTGAGCCAGAGGGCAATTCAATTGGTGTGTCTGTTGTAACTTGTGAAAATGCAACCTCAACTATTGGAGTTATTTGGTTAGATATTAGTAATGAAGAAAAAATATATAAAAAAGATAATTGTATAAAAGTTGAAGGTGTAGATGAGATGAGTATAATTAGATCTTCTGATAGATTATTATTTGATTTATTAAATATCATGCCTGAAGGTTATACTGAAAAGAAAAAATGAATTTAGTTAAAAATAAAAATTCTGAAGAAGATAAAAAAAATATTCCAAGGATTTTAGTTGGGTGTCCTACTTCTTTTCATAAAGAATATTGTTTGAAAGAATATGCAGAAAGTATAAAAAATTTAACTTATAAGAATTTTGATGTTCTTTTAGTTGATAATTCTAAGGATAATGGAGTTTATATTGAAAAAATCAAGGAATTAGGTTTAAACGCAATTAAAGGGCTTTATTTTGAAGGTGCGATGGATAGAATTGTTGCTTCAAGAAATATACTTGCACAAAAGACAATTAAAGAAGATTATGATTACTTTTTAAGTTTAGAGCAAGATGTTATTCCTCCAAAAGATATTATTGAACAAATGCTTAAAAGTGAGAAAAAAATAATTACAGGTGTTTATTTTAATCATAATAATATTGATGGAGAGATCAAATTAATTCCTTTAGTATACAAAATAGTTGAAGATAAATTAAATAAAAATACACTTCCTTCAATGAAACCTATAGAAGACAGTGAACTTTGGGATAATCCAAAAGTTATGAAAATTGTTTCTTGTGGTTTAGGATGTATACTTATTCATAGAGATATTTTAAAAGAAATAAAATTTAGACATGAAAATACGGGCGCATTTGATGATAGATTCTTTTGTATAGATTTATATAATAAGAAAATTCATTTGTATGCGGATACAAGGATTAAATGTAAACATTTAACATTAAATAGGCCTTATCCTTGGAGGGAGATTAAGAAATAACCATAATAGTTATAAATTGCGCTTAAAATTTATTAAATATGCCGCGATCGCATAACCTGGTATTGCACGGGCCTTGAGAGCCCGGCCCTTCAGTGGGCCTCTCGGTTCAAATCCGAGTCGCGGCGTTCTTTAATTTTCTAGAAAAAAAGTCTAAAATAAGTAAATTAAACAAAAGTTACTAGAAATTAATTTGCTTTTGCAATTTCATTCTTTTTTGGTTTTCTTAAAATAAAATAACCAGTTATAATTAAAGCTACAAAAATGATTGGCATAATAAGTAATTTTGATTTAAAAAAACTTGTTTTAGTTTCAAAAGGTTTAATATTTAAATTATTTTTGTTTATAATTTTTACTAAGTCTAATGAAGATTCATTGCTTAATGAAACACTTAAAATGAAGCTGGGAGTTCCATCTTCATCGATTAAAAAATAACCTTTCTGATTTATAGATTTATCTAAAACTGGAAGTACTTCTAATTGAATATCTTTTTTTCCATCTTTATTAATATCTAACTTTGTTATGCTTCCTGGGATAATTACACCATAAAAAGGGGTGGTAGTATTTTCAAAAGAATATACATTTATGTCTATAGAAGTTTTATTTGTTTTATAATTTGTATTAAACTCTCCTATTAAAACTGTTCTTTCTTTATTATCGTATTGAAAAACAATCCTGTCCCCTTCTTTAACAGGGGTATATAAATTATTTCCTGTTTTAACAATCTCTGAAAAGTCTAAACTTATTGTATCTCCGGCTAAACAGAGAGGCAAAGTTAATATCAAAATTATTATAAATATTATAAAATAATTATTTTTCATAACTAAGATTAAAAATTGAAAGTTTATAAAATTATTGTTTTAAAATTTTAATTAAAAACTATATCCAATTAGTTGCAAAAGAAAGAAAAAAGAAAGAAAAAAGGCTTTAGAGCCTTTCTTAAGCTACTGTATATTGACTAAGTGCTGTACTTTTAACTACTGCATCTGCTTTCTTAATAGAAGCTAGTTTGCCTGTAGCTAATGCGTCTGCTGCGTTTCTTGTGTCAACAGCTTCGTAACCTGCTACTAAAAGAGCAACTTTAGCACCGTTGTCCACTAATTTAATCATAGCTTCGTTTGGTATAAAGTCTTTAACTGCAACCTTAGCAACTGATGCTGCTAATGAGTTTACAGCTGGACCACCAACTATAATTAAGTTTTGTGCACTTGCGCTTGCTACTTCTGTGTCAAGTACTGATACAGTTGCTGGGATTTTGTTAATAGTTACAGAATCTCCAGATGTACTTGTTGTTGATGCAGAACCTTTTATAGCAATGTTAGCAAATACTTGGTCTTTAGGTATACTTAAGACAACTTCATCACTTGCACCATGGCTCTTTGGATTTTTCACAATAACACCATACATTGTTCTGTGATTTTCATCTTTAGTTCCAATGGTAGTATATGTAGTTCCTTCCCATTCCAATTCACCTGCTTCTTCTGAACTTGCTGTACCACCCAAGCTAGTTATTAAATTGCTTGTTGTAGACCAGTACATAGATATGTTATCTTGATATGTTGGTAAATAGGTTGAATCGTACGGCATTACAGTTAAGTTAAATACGCTATAAGCTGTATCATTTTCTATAACAATTTGCATATCAGATGATTTTGTATTTCCGTAGTTTAATTCAATTCCTGTTGCACCACTAGATACAAAACCTGCCAGGTATACTTTTCCGTCGCTGATATCTTTATAATAGATACCTAAGTCGGTAGCATTTGCATGTGCAATGTCATCATAGGTAGATAACCATATTTTATTTGTCTTTATGTCTGAGTTTTGGGTTCCATTAGCGATTATATCACTTACATCAATAACAAATCCTTCACTTGCTGTAGTTGAAAGTTCAACTGCGGCTGCAGAAGTAACTCCAATTGCATTATCTAAGTCTGCGGAATTTGTGTATTTAAAAGTGTATGTTGCATAGTCTGTATCTGCTAAAGAAAGGCTATCTAAACAAATACTAAGATATTTGTTTGGTAATTCTATACATTTTCCAACACTGGGTCCATTGTCTTCACTATCATCATAAGCAAAGTCATTTTCAATTCCAATATAAGGTCCTGAAAATTCTGCTGCTGTAGATACAGTTGTTGATGCTTTGGAATTTAAATTGTTAATATTCCAGACCCAATTTGGATTATCTGTATTTTCTCCAACATAAGCATCTCCGTCAACATATGAAGCTTGAGAATCTTTCCCAACAATTAAATTAGCAGATCTTTCAGCCGCATTATTTGAATCGTAGAATGTTTTATCATTTGTAACTTCAAGCCCATTTATTGTTTGTGTAGTTGAAGATGATAATGTATCTACAACGCCATCAACATCTATCATTATGTCTCCACCAGAACCTACATTCTTCAAAGTAACAACTTTACCTTCAACAGTTGCAGTTTGTCCTACAGTTAAGAAATGTTCTTCACCAACATAAGCTGTGAATTTATCATCTCTATCAGCGGAAACTGAAACGATCTTTAAGGTCTTTCCCAAGAATTTAACCTTAAGTGAGTTACTTGATGTTGATAAGTTTGGTTGTATTGTCTCATCAAATACATAATAATACTTAATTGAGTCTTTATCAACCTCTAAGAATACATCTGTGTTATAGTCATCATCTGCATTTGCTAAAGATGTTGCAACAGTAATATATTTACTGTTTTGTCCTAATATTAACATATCTCTAACATCGTAGTCTGAGCTCTGGAAGTTGACAATTGTGTCTTGCATCGAGTTTATATCATCGTCCTCTAATTGCTGGTCAAATACAGAACTGTTTCCTATATATTTTGCGGGCGCAATTGATTCTCCAAGTGGTATTTGGTCAGATACACCGCCAGAAACACTTATTGAACCGCTTGTTGATACTTTAGTTACAGCTTTTGTCTGTAAATCAGACAATATAGTTGATGAACCTATTGTATCACTTGCAGCCGCTTTAGAACCAACTACAATTAAACCACTGAATACACCACTTGTTATGAATGGACTTGGGTAGTCAGCTAATGTGGTTCCTACTGCTAATGCTCCAGTCATGGTTGCTCCAAGCATACCTACGCCAGTAGCAAGAGCAGCTATTTTTCTTAATACTCTTTTAGTTCTCATTTATAAAACACCTCCGTGTTTTGTGTTTTTATTATATTTTCCCTATAAACGGGATTTATTGTGTTTTAAGCACAAGACCCCATATCTTTCTTGAATCCAAATCTCTTTGAGTCTTATACTTTATAGCTGAAATTATTAAAAATTGTGGGGTTTATATAGTTTTTGGTGAGGTTGGCTTTTAAAAAGGATGATTTTTTTGCTTAAAATTTGATTTTAAGCGGTTTTTGGGCATTTTTTAATTTTTGTTTATTTATCTTTTGATATTACTTAAGCATGGTTACTTTAAAGTAAATTAATATATATTTAAAAAAGGTTTAAGTTAGACTAAATGATATTTAAAGAGTTTTAAATAGATTATAATAAAATTTGTTTGAATGGGCTCGGCAGGAGTCGAACCTGCGACCCTTTCCATTTTGAGACTCTTTAATTGCATTAAAGAGCACGTCAAGGAAAAGTCATAGCCACTAGACCACAAGCCCATTAAATTAAGTTTTTTTAACTAAATCTATAATTATTTTAATTAAAAGTTTAATATATAGATGGGTTTAAAAGTTTTACTTGTTTACTAACTAAAAAGTGAAAATATGAAAATAATCTTTAAAATTTTAAAAGCCGGTTCAGGAACCGATGTTTATTTTAAAACTTTAAGTGATGAACTAAAAAAACATAATATAGAAACTGAGATAATAAGCAAATCAAATTACTTAGAACATTTCCCCTGGTTGTTGAAACTTTTAAATTCTAAAACTAATGCAGATATTATTCATAGTGTTGCAGAATATGGCTGGGCATTTAAAGAGGCTAATAAACCCTTAATAGTGACTTTACATCATAGTGTATTTAATGAATTATATTTCAAGAGCTTGCCTCTATATAAACAAATTTATTATACTATTTTTTTGAAACCCAATATTAAAAAATCTCTAAAATGTGCGGATATTATCTTAACCGGAAGTAATTCTACAAAAAAAGACATTATTCAGGGGTTTGGAAATTTAAATATCGAAAACAAAATTAAGATGATTTATTATGGGATAGATTTTGATAAATTCAAAAAAGAAGGAGTTAAATTAGATAATTCTAAATTCAAGCTCTTATTTGTAGGCAATCTGATCCATAGAAAAGGGGTAGATTTGTTACCTAATATAATGAAAGATCTTGGAAAAGCGTATGAATTATATTATGTACCTGGGTTAAGAAAAGTTAGAATCAAAGGATTAGGTAATAATATCAAATCTATCAAAGAAGTGGGCTTAAAGAATGTTTTGGAAGCTTATAACTATTGTGATGCGCTTTTATTTCCTACACGTTTAGAAGGCTTTGGTTATGTGCTTTTAGAAGCTTTAGCCTGCGGTAAACCGGTAATTTCAACTAATTGTTCATCTATACCTGAAATAGTTGAAGAGGGTAAGACCGGTTATCTATGCAAATTTGAAGATATAACTGATTTTAGAAACAAAATTTGTGAATTAAGAGAAAAATATGAGGGGTTTAATAAAAGAATGGCTAATGAAAGAGCCATGCTTTTGGATAAATTCTCGCTTCAAAGGATGGCTAAAGAGTATAAAATAGTTTATTTGGAGTTAATAAAATGACATCCTCTCCACACTAAAGTGTGGAGTTTCCAATGAGAGAGCTAAAAAGGTTTAGTCTCTTGATGCTGAATATAACACATTGTTGTTGGAATGTCTGAATATCCAACCGATGCTGCAAATTTTCCTCTGCTCCAAAGATGTCCATTTGGATATCTCAATCGAGCTTTAGGATGCGCTCTAAAAAAGAGATATGCGCTTCTTCCCTTA
>JAGVZY010000002.1 GCA_018302225.1 Candidatus Woesearchaeota archaeon | reverse complement strand
CTGCATAAGTTGAACTTAATTCAGGAATTTTATTTGTTTGAATATATTGAATAAGTTCTTTTAATCCTAATAAATGTAAATTAGTTATTTTATTTTCATTTAAATATTTGGAGATTATAGCGGCTCTATAAAAATTTGAATATTTAATTACACCACTATCAGCTATATCTTGAATTTCAGATTTACTAAAAGCAGCAGGAGTTCCTTTAAAATCTTTATTTATAATATCAACAATATTTCTTCCTAAATTATCTCCTTTATATAACATATCTGGATAGGTAAAACTGGCTATATGCTTATATTTTTCTAAATTTACATTTTCGATTGGATTATTTGGTAAAAATTTATTCATAATAATAAAAAGCGCGTAAAGCTTTTAAAACTAACTTAAAAACTCACTTAATACTTTTGCACCCGCTTTAACTGTAATTCCTTCTTTATCTTTATCAGGAATTATCTCTACTAAATCAAACGCTTTTACAGAATTGATCATTTTAATTCTTTTTAAAAAATATAATAACTCTCTAGTCGAAGCACCACCAGCTTCTAAATAACCTGTTCCAGGCGCAAAAGCAGGATCTAAAAAATCTATATCCACACTAACATAAGTATTACCCCAACTTCTAATATTCTCCATTATCGTATCACAAACATCTTGATAATCATTAAAAACTTGTTCCATAGTAAAATACGTTATCCTCTTAGATTTTAAATAAGCATATTCATTTTTGTGCCAATTTCTCAAACCAACTAAAATTATATTCTTTGAATTTAAAATATTTTCATCAATTAAAACTCTCACAAAATCTTCATGTGTAACTTTAAAATTCTCCATACAATCTGGATGTGCATCAAATATAATTAAACCCGAATTATTTTCTCTACTTGCAAAGGCCTTAAAAGAAAAATAAGTCATAGAATGATCTCCACCAACTACAACTATTCTTGAATGTGAATAATTTTTCTTAAATGCAATTTCTAAGTTTTCTCCACTTGTAAAAATATTAGAATTATCAACTTCAACATCAAATTTCTCAACATTTAAAACTCTTCCACTTTCAGACAAATATAATTCCTTTAATTCTTTTAACACCAACTCAGGAGCCTTCTCACTACCAACTTTACCTAATGCTCCTTGTGAACTCTTAAATGTCAAAACCTTCATAACTAAGAAAAATAACAATTAGCTTAAAAATCTTACTTAATAACATTCACAGCATCTTTCTCAAACAATAAAGCTTTAGAAATAAACCCACCTTTTTCTTGTTCTTCAAAGCAAAATCCATGAACCTGTTTCAAACAATCAACAAACTTTCCCGATAACATAGCTTCATGTATAGGTATTTTCTTATTTTTCTCCAACAAATAAGCATGTCCCGCTTTAACAGAGAACTCAGTTGTAATATCATTAGATGTATGTGAAGCTAAAATCCCGTCAACAACTAAAAACCTTTTCCCATACTCAAAAATATTTTTCACACCCTCTCCATTTAAAATAATATTAGAAAAATTAGGTGAAGTTACACCTGCATTTCCTGTATTGGATAATTTAAAACATTTAGATAAATTATAATTTGTAATAAAATTTTTAAAAACACCGGCATCAACAATTTTAGTACTTTGAGACAAATTTCCTTCATAATCAAAACCGTAAGAACTAAATCCATTTTCAAGTTTTGCATCATCAGTTATACTTATCTTTTCAGAAATTATATTAGAACCTGTTTTTTCAAATAACCCATCTTTATTTTTCAAACTCATAACATTAAAATTATGGGATAAAGCATCTTCAAACAATCCATTTAAAACATCAGGCATTAACACAACACCATCAATTTCAGCTTTAAACTCTTTTCTATTAAGATAAAACAAGGTTTTATCAGTTATGTGCTTTGCAAATTGATCAAGTTTAATAAAATCTCTAGAAACTGCCATATCAAAATAAGAAGAAATTTTTCCATTTTTATGATAGCCTACATCAACGTCAAAAACCAGACTTGTTGTCTTTTCATTTAAATCTACACCCTCAGAATTTATAACAAAAGAACTTCTAACTCCCAACCTAAAATCTCCTTCAGTTATTTTTATTTTTTTAGTCTTATTCAGAAAATCTTTAACAGCTTTTGCAATATCTTCGCTACTTGCATCAGCAATTTTTTTAGAATATATTCCCTTAACATTATTTTTTTTATTTTTACTAGGCAAACCAAAAAAATATTCATCAGATTTAGATAATTTTGCTAATTTTACGGCATTATCCACAACTTCTTCATTTAATTTATTAGAAGTAACCACACTTCTTTTTTTATTAACCCAAGTGCTAATAATATAACTTTCTTGTTTTAAAGTAGTTATTTGATTAAAAGAATTTTCACTAATATTTATTTTTTGAATATCTGATTTAATATTATTTACTTGAATATAATCAGCACCTTTTCTGATTCCATACTTAATCAAATTATTAACATTCATTTTCCACCAACATAAGCTTTTTTTATCCAAATATGGGGATTATACCCCCCAGTTCTTACACTTTGTCCACGCTTCCCGCAATGCCCTGGAAAGTCTTTATCACGCTTATCGGAAATTCCTTGAATATTATGTAAAGTTTCCAATACTTTTCCGCCCAAAGTCACCATTTTCAAAGGTTCTTTTATTTCACCCTTAGAAATTTTATAACCTTCTACAGCAGAAAACTGAAAATTACCCATCAAAGTATCAACTGCACCACCATAACTTCCCTTCAAATAAATTCCTTCTTTCATTTCTTTAAGAAGTTCGTCAACTTTATACTCTCCCTCTTTTATGTAAGTATTACTCATTCTTACTATTGGATGAAAACTCGGAAAATCTATTCTTGCATTTCCACTCAAATGTAAATTAAATTGTTTTGAAGTATCTCTTGAAGTTAAATACTTAACCAAGACTCCTTTCTTAATCAGGATATTATCTTTTGCCTTAACACCTTCATCATCATAAATATAGCCACCATAATCATTATCTATATTTCCTTGATCATGAACTTCTACATATTCAGATGCAATTTTTTTCCCTAACTTTCCTTTTAAACAACTTCCACCTTGCAAAACTGAGTCAGCCTCAGTAGCATGTCCTAAAGCCTCATGAATAAAAACTGCAGTCATTCCACCATCACAAACAACATTATATTTTCCGCCTTTAGGAGTTTCTGCATTTAGCAGCTTTATAACTTGTTTTTTGGCTTCATCAATTCTAGGATAAATATTATCTAAAACTTCGTAACCTTTAGTTAGAGCAACTCTAAACGGATAACTTTGAACTTTATCTCCATCTTTAGCAGTCAAACTAATCCCGAAATAAGTTTCAGGAATTTTTTGTTTTATTTCAGAACCTAAAGAATTACAATACTCTTTTTCAGAAGAAACGAATCTATATCCTATCTCAGAACTTTTTATTTTTTTATTAAAATTTAAAGTCTGTCTATTTATATTAAGAAAAACTTTCTTCTTTTCATCTAAACTAATATCAAAAGGATTTTTTTTCATCTTAAATTCAGCATCATCTTTCCAAACTTCATCAAAATTTATTTCAACTTTCCTTTTAGTATATAAAGAAGTACTCTTTGCATTTTCCAGAGCTTTTTTTGCAATAATAAGCAAATCATCAGAATTATTTGAAAAAGAAAAACCCCACGCATTTTTATACAACACTCTTATTGAAAATCCACTAACAAAACTTTTATTTAAAAGATTAATATTTAAATTATTTATAATCATAGTTTCAGAATTTAAACTTTCAGAATTAAAATCCCAATATCTAAGATTATTATCTTGCTTCCCAAAAAAATGATTCAGTTTATCAAACATATACACTTAAGGATAGGCCTGCTTTATTAAATTTTCTTTACCTTTAAATCTCTTTCTAACAATACTCAAAAGACCATTTATCTCATTAGCAACAAGCTTTTTAAAGTCCATAGGGTGCAATTTACCATCTTTAAAGTCTTTTTCAATCTCAGAATATTTATTATAAGTTTTATTACCACCAAATTTATCAGGTCTTTGTATATCTATCTTTTTATCTTCAACCATAATTACATTTTTCAAAAATATCAATAAACCATTATCTTCAATCTCTCCAGTAACACAATAAGCAGAATTTATTTTAAATTCAACTTCTCTTTCATGATCCAATAAATCAATTTTGCCTTTAGCTTCAGAACTACTCATCTTACCGCCAACTAAACTCGGCAACATAGGAGTCATTATTTCTGCTCTAGGTTTATATCCAAGTAAAGGTAACTTCTCCCTAGCAAACATCATTATTTTTCTTTGATCAACACCACCAAATTGTGCATCAACTTTCAAATATTCTTCATCCAAAGCCTGCATTATTGGATAAATATATCCCCCCAGTTTAGGACTCTCTCCAAATCTTACAACTTCTGATGCAGCTTTATTACAATCATGAAAAGTGCTTAAAGAAGCTAATTTCAAAACATCCAGCATATATTTTTTATCTAATTGATAATCACTGCCAACAACAAATTCCAATTTCTTAGTATCTACATTTAAAGATTCCAACATTCCAGAAATACATTCTTTATAATACTCAGTTCTTATCTTCAACATGTCATAAGGTGTTTTCAAATCATCCAGCATCCCATGAATATCTGCCAATAAAATCTTAACCTTGCATCCTGCTTCAAGAAAATCAGCAACCTTTCTCACCCAAAAATAATAACCAACGTGTGGCCTCCCCGTAATAGAAGTTCCTAAATATACAACTAAATCCCTCTTCTTTAAAATCTGTCTTAACTCATCCTCCCCCACAATTTCTTGAGTATTTCGTTTTATTAACTCAATTTTTTGATTAATATCCATATTCAACCTAAAAATCCAGAAATATATAAACATATTGTTGCATAAAATTTATATAAAAGTCAATTTTAAGTCTATTTATGTTAAAAAAGAGCTTAAAATATAGTCTTCTAATTAATTTTAGTATTATTCTTTGTACTCTAACAGTAAAAGCCCAATCTTATGTTTTAGACTCCATTCCTCTAGGAATTCAAGAAATAATTTCAATTTTCGCTTCATTTTTTGATGTTTTAGGAAACTCACAAGTAGTTATGTTAAAAATTGGCCTCGCAGTAATTTTGTTTACAATTTATCAATTAATCTTAGGGAATTATCTCAAAGATTTATTAAAAGATAAAGAAAAATTCTACTCAAAAAAAAATGATAAAAAAACTTCTACTATTATTGCACTAATACTTTCAATCTTGAGTGTAGTTTTTATTCCATTAAACATAATGCAATTATACATTGACCTATTTAGTATAATTACAGTTTTATTGTTAATGGCATTATATGGTTTTGTAGTTTTTAAAGAAAAAAAGGAAAATGGAGTAATAATTCCACCAACTAGTTTTGATTATTTTGTTAAATTACTTTTTGCTTCATTACTTTTAGTAATAATCTCAATAACCATGGAAAAAACAAATATTTCACTATGGATCAAAGGAGTTCTTGCTTATTTTGTAATTTATCTCTTGATTAGCATTATCTATTTTATAATAAAATTATTTACTTCTGGACCAAAAACTCTAAATCATACAAACTCCAACCATCAAAAAAATCCGAAGCTTCAAGAAGAACCAGAACAACCTCAAAATAATTCTAGACCTAGAGAAAATAATCCTCCGAAACAAAAATCTATACACCAACCTAATCAAACAGAAGAACCTCGAACTCCTGAAGATTTAAGAAAAATAGCTGATGAAGCGACTAAAAAAGTTCGTGAAGTACTTGAAAAACTAGATAAAAAAGATAAAGTAATTGATGTGACTGAAAAATCTAAAAATCTAAATAATAAACACCAAACTGTGAAAGAAAATACAATATTAAGAGCAATTAGAATGAAATCTAGTAATGAAAGACTTAAATTTGTTAATTATTATTGTATTCAGTTTAAACAAAGAAATATTTTATACAAATTTTATGATACTTTTAAAGAAACCCAAATCTTAAAAGAAACTTGGAGTTATATTTATAAGAATCATAAAGCTAGATTTGATAGAGATCTTGCAGTCTTTTTTGTAACCTGTAAAAACTATGAAGAATTAACAAATATAATTAATCTAATAAAATCATCTGTTGATTCAAAAGAATTACTATTCATTAAAAAGTTCCTTATAAATATAGCAAATAATTCGAAGAATGAAAATAAAAAAGATGGATTAATGCAAGATATTAATAATCTATTTAATTAAACTGTTTTCAGCCTCTCGAAAAAAATATATTATAGCCTACCAACGGTGGTTGGGGTTGATAAGCCATAATGTTATTATCCGAACCACTTACCTAAACCTTCTTGTTTATCTGAATCCTTACTAAATACACTTTCAATTCTTCTTTTAACAAGATCTAAACTTTGTTTTAAATAAGGGGGCAAATTATACCTCTTGGCTAAGCTCAAAGCAGGTTCTAAATATTTAACTATACTTCCTTCAGCAATTGTAAATATTATCTTTCCACCACACTTACACTTTCCTGCTAATGGGGGTCTTCTATATTTGTCATTACAAGCAACACATCTAAATTGTTGCATAGAGAATTTCCTTAAATTACCTTTTATATCTCTAATAAAATGTCTTTCAATTATCAATCTTGCAACATCATTTTCATCTACTGCTCTTATCTTCTCAGCCATTTTCATTTGTCCAAGAACTTTATCTTGCATAGAAGGAATTGATTTATAAGCACTACACCTCACTCCATTATTAAAATTTTCAGTATCATGTGTAAACATTGCACCTTCAAATTGTTTTTCAGTATTTAACCAATCAGAATATTTAGTAATTTTTACATCCCAAGGCATTTTATATTCCATTGCTGCCTGATAAAATTCTAAAGGATATTTATCAACAACATCAATATCAAAACACATGTCATCAACTTCAACAGGAATTAAAGTAGAAGTCAATACAATAGGTTCATCTTGTGTTGCCCCTCTATGTGCAGGTAAAAATTTTCTCGAGAAATTTAACAAAGCATCCATCATTAACATTATTCCTGCTTCGTCTCCATCACAATCACGACGCATAAAACTGTGATAAAATGGATGTGTTAAAAATCCTTGAGTCCCAGAAAAACCGATTATCCTTCCCGCTATTCCTGCAGTTGTATGTGGACTTAAACCAATAACCAAATGTCCAACCAAATCCTCAGATTTAGAAGCATTATAATATCTTTCCAAACCATATATCTTCTCAAGCATATCATCAACAAAATTAGAAACTCTCACTAAAACTTTATCAGCACCCTCATCAGGAGATTCTTCACACGCAGGCAAAATAATATCTTGCGCTTTCATTTCTAATATCTGACTTTCATCTTCCAAGGGTTTTCCATAAACATCGAATTCATAACCTAACTTTTTCAGCCTTTCAATCGAAGTCCCAATTTCTTTTGGTTTAAAATGCGTGACCATCATCTCAGTCATATCATATCTTGTAGTTCCATCTTTATTTACATAAATCTCATTTGCTGCTCTAAGAATACCTTTAGCCAAATTCTCAGGTATGTGTGCTTCATTACTTACACCCCTTACACCTTTAATCAAATCAGGATAACCACTCAATTTTAAATTTTTAAGATGGTGAGTCATTAATTCTTTTATATCAATTTTCATTTCTTTGTAACTCATTGCTTTTCCGTGCTTCTCACAATTTTCAGTTTCTATATTAACGCCACACTGCTTACAGAAATAAATTTTCTCAGTTTTCTCACCACAAGAAGGACATAAAGGATAAATTGTTCCTCCACAACGTTTACATTTGTAAATTGGAACTTCTGCAGTAATAAATCCTTTTTCAAGCGCACCCTGTATAGACCTCATCCTTCCACCCTCATTCCCTACAGGAAACAAACCATGAGGACTTCCAGTTAATTGTCTCATTTTTGCTTTCTCTGGTCTTCCCATTCTTGCACCAATAAAATATCCAGATTTATCTCTCAACAAAATCAAATTATTTAATTTTTCTAAAGTATTTTCACCTTTCAAATTATACAATTTTTGAAAATCAATATCTTTATCATAAAATCCTAACGAATATGCGAAAGCTTTAGCATCATCTCCAGAAATTACTGCAAACTCATTTGAAGAATTAACATGTGGCACAGCAATCAATTCTAAAACTCTTTTTACATTCGCACTTGTTTTACTTGGAAAAACAATTCTTATTCCATCAGTTCTATCTACTACTGCTAACTCTAACCATTTTAACAAACTAACAAATTGTTCATCATTGATATCCTTCCAATGGTATGTCCATCTCGGATGCAAGGGGATTTCAAATTTCTCAGACAATTTTCTGGCACTTTCAAAATCAACTTTAAACTTTTTAAAATCTTTAAATAATCCCACAATTATTTCTTTATCTACTCCTGCCAACTCTGCAACTTCTAAAATTCCATATTTTCCCAGCTTTCTCTTAGCTCCCTCTTCAAATTCAACAAACCACCACTCTTCACAATATCCGGGTGGAATTAGCATATGTGCCCTATTAAAAAAATCACCATAATTAACTAAAACATCACCTAAAAATATTATCTCTTGAACTTCATTAACAATTTTTCTAGCTTGTTCTTCATTTTCAACAAAAACCACATCCCCATTTTTTAGTTTAACAATCGGCCCTTCAATAGAATCACAAGAAGCAATAACTGCACTTTTTCCAGGTCTCTCAACTTTAAACTGGGTCCCTATAGCAATATAATTATCCATAATTACCATAGTAGCAGGTGATAGAGCCATCATTGAAAAACCATTTACTCTACTTCTTCCGTATCTTAATCTTAATCCGCCCGTTCTCAAAGGATATGTAACAACAGGTCTTCCTGCAACTAAATCTTTAATAAAATTATAATCAGGTTTTACTTTTTCTTTACTTTCTTCAGTAGTCTTTTTCTTAGCTCTAATATTTTTCTGCAACTTTACAAATTCTTCTAAAAACTCCCAGTCTTTCATTCCCAATTCTTTTTTATACTTATCAAATTTACCATAAAACTTAGAAGCCTTCTGAGTCAAACCTTCACCAATAACCAAACAAACCCCGTTTCTTAACCGATTAGTTGCAAACCTTGGAACATCTTTATAATTATTAACTTCTAAATCTTCAGAACCATCACCATCTATTTGGACAGGTAAATGTTGAATCATAAAAACAATTTCATCTTTACTTGGAAGATACTGCAAATTAGTTATTCTCTCATGATAAAATTCTAATTCAGACGCATATCTATTCACTTCTTCTTCAGTTGGATCATAAACAGCATAACCCATATTTCTTCTAACATAATCAGCAAGTGCAACAAAAATACATGTTGCAGTAGTTCCAGCACTTCTTATTGGTCCTGAAAAAAACAAAGCAAAAAATTCTCCAGTATTATCCATCCTTTTTTTCAATTCTAACCTTACAAAACCTTCAAGTGGACTCGCAACAACACCATTAGTTAAATATGCCAGACCAACTCTCAATGCAACTTCACAAGCTTCTTTCTTATCTTTAAACTTGCAGAACTTTTCTTGTGCAACTTCTAAAGAAATTTGAAATGCTACTCTCCAATCTTGTCCGCCTCTTTCTTTTTCAATTTCAGATATCCTTGCACTTAATTTTCCACCTGTTAAATCCGAAGCAACAACACCGACTAAAGCCTCTACTCTCTCAGCCATATTACTTGCCAAAGGAATTGAAACTTCACAATCAGGATCTAATCCTAAACTTCTAGCTTGATTTGCAATAGCATAAGCTCTATTTACTTCTAACTCAATCTGATCAAAATACTCTTTCATCCTTGCGCTCATTGCAATTTCGCTTTTCATTTTTCTTTAAAAAATAATAGTTCAATAAATTGAACTTTTCATTTAAACCTCAGTTTTAATTTTTTATGGCCTATCGCAGATGGTAGACATTTGTAAAGGCTCGTCTTATTTGAAGTTCAACATCTTCATCTCTCGCGTATTTAAATTTACAACAGTCAATCTTGAAGGATCGGGATATATTCCTAACTTTTCCATATTCTCTGTCCTTCCTTGCCAACAACTACAACCTATCAATGTAATATTATTATATGTAGTTGCAACAGTTCTATGCAAATGTCCAGTAATAAAAAAATCGGGAACTCTCTCAATAACAAGAGGATCTTCCTCAGTAAAAGGAATATACAACGTTGAAGTGTGTGTGGGTGCTAAATGTCTTTTTTGCAATAATAATTTCATAATTAAATCTGTTCTTTTAGTTCCGCCCTGGGATCTTATTTTATCTATTTGATCCCCATAATAAATAAAACTCGAACCATGATAAACTAAAACATCAAATCCAGGAAAAGATTTTGAAGAATGAATATTTACAATTGATGGGTTGCTTACTAATTTTACATTAGGTAAATCATATAACTCAGAAACAAACTCTTTATGCAATGCAGGTTGCGGTTCAGAAATTCTTGTAGAATCATGGTTTCCTGGAGAGATTATCACATTAATATAACTAGGTATTTTTTTTATAACCTCAACAAACTCTTTATATTGTTCATATATATCTTGTATCATTAAATCATTTTCTTGATTAGGATACACTCCGACACCATCAACAACATCACCAACGATAAACAAATACTTTAAATTTTTCGCAACCCTTTTTTGCTCATCACTTCCAATTTCACAATTTACCCACTTCAAAAATTTCTCAACATCTTCTTTCAAATACATCATAGAACCCGTATGAAAATCTGCTGTAAATGCAGCATAAACCTCTTCAGAAGCTTTCCTATACTCTTTAGTCAAAGGCACATCAGGGAATATTAATTCATCAACAAAAACCATTCCTTTCCCTTGTTTTCCCTTCACACCCACAACTTCATCCAAAACAACATACTCTGCTTTTTCAAAAAGATCTTTTCTATTTTTATTAACCAGAACATTAACCTTTCCCGTCAAATCTTCTATTTCAAAAATTAAATTTCCATTTTTAGTAATTCTTCTCCCATTTATCATCCCTATCAGAGCAACACTTTCATTTTCAACATTTTTTAATCTACTTATTGAAATAGCATTTTCTAATTCCATTCTAGTTTGCAATATTTTTTTAAGTGCATCATATCTTTTTCTAAAATAAGAAACAAAATCTTGAACCTCTCTTTTCTGAGAATTTTCAGCATAAGATTTCACAATCACAACATTAGATCCCATTTCATCTTCTGGAAAAGTTAAATCATTTTCTGGCTCTTCAGCCTTGACCAACTTAATCAAATCATTAGAAATATTTCCATTATTTTGTTTATAATTAATAATATTCAAAAAAGTGTCATAGACTTTATTGTCCCTTCCTTTCTCTTGAGCAACTCTCGCTTTCTCAAACTCTTTCCAATTAATATCAGGCATTTTTTCATTTAAAATAATTGAATTAAGAATATCCTTTGTTAAAACCGTTATATTATTACCAAGATGTTTTTCAAGAAGTTTCAAAAAAAATTCACAATCAAAACCAGTAGGTAAATTATCCAAAAAACCGGGACTAATTAAATAGCCTTTAGACATAAAGAAACTGGAAACCTGTTTTTTAAATTCATACTCCTTTCTAATTACCTCATCCTGAGAGTTTTCAGTTTCACTCATAACCCCAAGCCCTCTTTCAACACCTCATTTATTTCAGGAATTGTTGAAGGCGGTACTGCCAAGGAAATTTGTCTTGTTCTTCCATATCTACCTTTACTAATTACCCTAGCATGGATTATACCAAACATGTCTAATTCTCCAAGTATATCACTTATTCTTCTCTGTGTTAAGGGTTTTAAACCTGCATTTTTACAATTTCCCTTATACACTTCAAATACGTCTCCTGTATACAAAGTTTTTTGATTATCTTGTGTAAGAAGTAATATGGCATACAAAGCCATTTGAACTTGCTTTGGTTGACTACTCAAAACTTCAGACACCATGTCTTTTTCAATTTTATCTTCTGCTGCATCAAGATATTTTAAAGAAACTATATTCACATTTTCTCTCTCTGCTAATTCGCCTGCAACCCTCAATAATTCTAATGCTCTCCGTGCATCACCGTGCTCTCTTGCTGCATAAGCTGCACACTTTTCAATAACACCATCTTGTAAAACTCCGTCTCTGAAAGCAACTTTTGCTCTTGTCCTCAAAATATCTTGTAATTGAATTGCGTTATACGGCGGAAAATTTATTTCTTCTTCACTCAAACTACTTTTAACTCTTGGATCTAAGTTATCTGTAAATAATAAATCATTACTTATTCCAATAAAAGCAACTTCAGAATTTTTCAACTCAGAATTAATTCTAGTAATATTATAGAGTATCTCATCACCTGCTTTTTTAACAAGTTGATCTATTTCATCCAAAATTAAAATCACTAATTGCTTTTCTTTATCTATCGCTTCAATAAAAATTCTATAAATCTCATCAGTAGGCAATCCAGTTGCAGGAACATCCTTACCAAAAGCACTTGCAAGTTGTGCCATCAATCTATATTCTGTATCTGCGACTCTTTTCATCTTGCAATTAAGATAATGAGTTTGTAAGGGGATCTTTTTTTCAGCAACAATTTCTTTTATTTCATTAATAACATGCTTAACACTTAAAGTTTTTCCTGTCCCGGTCTTACCATAAATAAAAAGATTAGATGGTTTTTCCAGTTTCAATGCAGGTGCAATTATTCCGGCTATCTGTTTTATCTGATCTCCTCTATGAGGAATGGTATCTGGCGTATAATTAGCTTGCAATGCCTTCTTATCAACAAGCAAAGATTCTTTTTTTAAATAATCTTCAAAGAAACCCGATAAACTTTTTTTTGTCATACTTTCTAGCTTTCAACTTAACTAATATTTAAACTTTATTTCCACATGCATCCCCTCACACCTATATTGCATATGGAACTTAGTAACCCTCAAACCACCTCTTCAAAAAATAATAACTACTAAACAAGAACACCCCCATTTCATATAGAACTACGAAGTTACAACAATCGCTCACTAAAAAAATAAACAAAAATTTTCATTAAAAATAAATAAATAAAATAAATCTAATATCAATATATATTCTCTATCACGAAAAAATTTAAAATACAAGTTCTATAAATATATTATAATTAACTTATAACCTTATTTCTTATGCATATATTTTAAACACAATTTTTTATACATTTCCGCTCATTCTACTATCAAGACCCATATAAACCAAGCTCTTCTCATTATCATATACTTTTTCTTTAGTTTTTCCATAAACCACGCAATTTTTCTCCACTGGAAATCGCCTTTAAATGAAAAAATCCCCCTCCCCCCACCATTAAAAACAAACTGTTCCATGAGAAACCAGGGTGTGGGGGTCTACCCCATCAACTCAATCAATCAACAATTCCAAGAACGATTTTAAGACTTTATTTATAAATAAACTCTTCAGAAAAAAATTTACAAAATCAACTTGTTCTGACTCTAGAGTATTTATATCAAAAGAAAGCTTTAAATAGTAGTAACACACTCAAAAATATTAAATATTTAACAATCTAAGGTGAAAAATATGCCCGCTGAAACTGAAGAAAAAAAATACGCAAGACAAATCGTAGGAAAGACTGTTGTTAGTAAAACCGGAAAAAAATTTGGTGAAGTACAAGACGTTATATTCGATGTAAAAACCGGAGAACTTTTGCAAGTAATATTAAAAAACCCAACAGGTTATGCAGAAGGCCTTGAATTAGAAAGATCAAAAGCCGGAGATTTCCTAATACCATACAGCTCAGTAATCGCATATGGTGACTTTGTTGTAGTAGCAGAAGAAGACATACTATAAAATCTTCTTTTTTCCTTTAATTTATTTATTTTTCTCTATCCAATTTTATTTGTTTCTCCTCAAAAATTGACATAAATATTTAAATACTGCTTCATTACTAATAACAATCTGAAAATGGAATACAAAACAACTGCAGACTTAAAAGTTTCTTCAAAAATCATAGATCAAATCATAGGGCAAGAACACGCAGTAGAAATTGTAAAAAAAGCAGCAAAACAAAAACGTAACGTTCTTTTAATTGGAGAACCTGGAACAGGAAAATCCATGTTAGCACAAGCACTAGCAGAACTCCTCACTCCATCAGCACATTTAGAAGATGTTCTTTGTTTTCCAAATGAAACAGATCCAAACAATCCAAAAATAAAAGTCTTCTCAGCAGAAGAAGGACAAAACACAATTACAAAAACAAGAATGATTTTAGAATCAGGCGTAGCAATTAGAAGATTCTTTTTATTCTTTATTGGTTTAATTTTCATGATTGGTGTAGGCTATTTCCTCTGGACAACATTCAAAAACTCAGAATACATTCCTTTAGTAATCACAAGCGGTCTAGGAAATATTTTGTGGTTAATTATTATTGGAAGTTTCTTATTAACTCGTGGACCAGGAATGATGAAATCAATTGGTGGCCTTGCAATGCTACCTAAACCATTAATTACTCATAAGAAGACAGACCCTGCACCATTCATAGATGCAACAGGTGCACATGCTGGTGCACTTCTTGGCGATGTACTTCATGATCCTTTACAAACAGGTGGTTTCGGAACTCCAGCACATGAAAGAGTTATGCCTGGAATGATTCACAAAGCAAATCAGGGAGTTTTATTTGTAGATGAAGTTGCAACTCTCTCGCCAAGATCACAACAAGAATTATTAACAATTATGCAAGAAGGAAAATATTCTATTACTGGACAATCAGAAAGATCTTCAGGTTCTATGGTTAGAACAGAACCAGTTCCTTGTAAATTTGTTATGGTTGCATCTGGAAATGTAGAAACAATTCAACATATGCATCCAGCACTGAGATCAAGAATTAGAGGATATGGTTATGAAATTTATATGAACACAACTATTACAGACACTCATCAAAATAGAAAGAAATTTGCTCTTTTCGTTGCACAAGAAGTTAACAAAGATCAAAAAATTCCACACTTCACAAAACAAGCAGTTGATTATATTATTGCTGAAGCAAAAAAACGTGCAGGCATGGCAAATAAATTAACACTAAGATTAAGAGAACTTGGTGGTTTAATTAGAGCCGCAGGAGACTTAGCAACAGAATCAAAAAGTAAATTTGTTACAGAACAACACGTTCAACAAGCAATGAAATTAGCAAGAACTCTAGAACAACAAATGGCAGACGAATATATCACACTCAAAAAACAATACAATGTTATTTCAATAAAAGGAAAATTAGTGGGGCGTGTTAACGGCCTCGCAGTAATTGGTTCTGGCGCAGCTTACTCAGGAATAGTTTTACCCATAGAATCAGAAATTACTCCGGGTGGAAAAAGAACAGAGTTTATTGCAACAGGAAAATTAGGTGCAATAGCAAAAGAAGCAGTAAAAAACGTTTCAGCAATTATTCTAAAGAATTATGGTGAAGATATAAAAGAAAAATATGATATTTATGTACAATTCTTACAAACTCACGAAGGTGTAGAAGGAGACTCAGCTTCAATAGCTGTAGCAACAGCAATTATCTCTGCACTAAAACAACTCCCAGTAAGACAAGATGTAGCAATGACTGGCTCACTTTCAGTTAGAGGAGAAGTTTTAGCAATTGGTGGAATAACTGCAAAAGTAGAAGCAGCCATAGAGGCAGGAATAAAAGAAGTTATAGTTCCAAAAGCAAATGAAAAAGATATTTCACTCTCACCTGAGCTTTTAAAGAAAATTAAAATTACACCAGTAACAACAATTCATGAAGTTCTAGCTCATTCATTAGAACATAAAAATAAAGATAAAATATTAAGCGTTTTCAACAAGAAATGAATTCAAAAATATTAATCAAATTTGTAAAACCTTTATACAAAAAGAAAGACAAATTACATAACTTTTTACATATTCTTAAAATAAAATCCAATCTTAAAAAATTAAAGCCAAAGAAAAATTTAGATCAAAATAAATTAGAATTTATTCTTTATTTTCACGGATTAAAAGATTATGTAAAACAAAATGAATTTTTAATAACCAAAAAGTTCGATCTCTCAAAATCTTATTTACATGCACTTTACAGGCACACCAAAAACCCAAAATCAATAGAAGAGAAATTAATCCATGATGCAAACCTCTTAGATAATGTAGGAAAAGCGGGTTTAAAAAAATGTATTGCATATGGAAAACTAATAGGAAGATCAAAACAAGACTCAATAGCTTATTTCAAATCAGCAATAAAAAAAGTTAAATTCTACACAAAACAAGGTTAGTCTTACCACCTCAACACCCCAACCATTCTTTCAACATCTTTCCTATCAATAATAATTCTTGTATCAGTATAACAACTCCAAGTTTCATAAATATTTATTCCATGCTCACCAAATAACCCATACAAATAACTCAGCACACCAGGAGTATTTTCTATATCTTCACTATTTTCAAAACAAATCTCAACACAATCTTCAATTGCAATTCTCCACATTCCAATTCTTTCCTTTATTTTTTCAAGATCTTCCATATTACCTACTAAAGTTAGATTTTTGCCTTGAAACATTTCAACCTCGAAGTCTTTTAGCAAATCCATTGTTTTGTAATAGTCAAAATCTAAATGAATCACAAATCGTTTGTTATTAACACTAATCTTACTTTGACTCAGAGTTTCATGAACATTCTTATTAGTATCAGAAATCTCACCTGCATATCTTACACAAGCCATCTTAACAGCATTGAAACCTTTTCCAACAATTCCATTTTCTTCAAGGATTTCACGAGCTAAAGAACTATAATTTACCAACCCTCTTTTCAAAGACTCTCTTATTAAAGGGTGCTTTTCTATATGCTCCCTTGCCATTAAAGCAAAATCGCTCATTAAACCCTATAAAATCAAACTTACTTATAAATCTTACTTTTAGAACACAATTTGTTATATTTAGAACAAATTGAAAAGAAAAATAAGTCTTTCAGACCAAAAACAAAGCAATTTTTATCCTTATCTAGCTTAATACAGCTTTAAAATGCCTCTTTCATGACTTTAGCAAATATACAAAAAATAAAAACCTCTTCAAAAACCTTATTTTAACTAAAAAATCTCAATTCTATTAACCTCCTTAAAACCCTAAAACAAAGTTTATAGCACTTTAACCCTGTAAAACCATGTATTTAGCCCTTTAAAAGTCTTAAAAACACAAATTATATAAATAACCTTGCTGAAAATATGTTTAAAGCTATTATACGCAAAAATGCGAGGTGGAAAAAAATGGCAGACTTATTAGTTGTAAAGGCAAAAATAAAAGATCATGCAAAAGGATGTAATGTTGCTGGAGACTTTGCTGAAGCATTATCAGATGTTGTAAAAGTAAAGATAGAAAGAGCTTGTGAAAGAGCTAAAGCAAACGGAAGAAAAACAATCCAACCAAAAGATCTTTAAGAATATTACTTCTTTTTTTCTTTTTTTTCTTACCATTTAAACACACAAGAAAGATTTATATAATCATCATCTAACCTAATTTTCGGTGATAAATAATGCCAATTTTAAGTTTTAATATAAACAAAATAGATTTAGAAAAGAAAGAATCCACAAACAAGCCAGTTAATGTAAAAAGTAATCTCAATGTAGTGAACGTAAAAGAAGCCAATATAGAAATTTCAAAAGAAAAACAACCTCTAGCAGATGTTTCATTTGAATTCTTAGTTACCTATGAACCTAATGTAGGCTTAGTAAAAATAAATGGTTCTTTGTTATACACTCATGAAGCCAAAAAAGTAAAAAAATTCATAGAAGACTGGAAAAAGAAAAAAGATGTTGACAAAGACATTATGGAAACAATTCTTAATACTTGTTTAAGTAGATGTTCAATAAAAGCATTATACTATGAACAAGAAGTTGGTTTACCACCACATCTAAAACTTCCAAGAGTATCTCAACAAGACAAAGCCAAAGATTATATTGGCTAGTTTTTTATTTTAATTCTACAAGGCAATTTATTTTTTATAGTCTATAGCAGATGGATAGTATTAATACAATCAACTTGTTGAGGTAGCTTCAACCAGTTGAACCTAAGGGTTCGCCTTATAGTCACATCTCATCAGGAGCATCTATTCCAAGCAAACCCAAACCATTTCTAACCGTATTTCTAAAACCATTTACAATCATCATTCTAGTATTGGTTATTATCTTATTTTCATTAATCACTTGGCATTCACTATAGAATTCATTAAACAACTTAGACAGTTCATACAAATACACTGCAACTATATGAGGTCTTAATTCTTCACAAGCTTTCTCAGCAATATCTTTAAATTCACCAATTTTCTTTACTAATCCTTTTTCTTTAGAAGTCTGTATCAATTTAAAATCGGCAATTTTAATATTCAACCTACCTTTTCTTAATATTGAACACGCTCTTGCATGAGTATATTGAATATACGGTGCAGACTCACCATCAAAACTCAATGCATGCTCCCAATTAAAATTAACATTCTTATCAGGCGAAACTTTTAATATAGCATACTTCAAAGCACCATAACCAATCATCTTTCCAAGTTCATCTAACCTTTTTTTATCCATATTATGATATCTTTTTCTTAGCTCTTCCTTGGCTTTTTCAAGCAGCTTTTCCCTAAATTCTCCCAACAACACTACATTACCTTTTCTAGTCGCCATCTTACCTTCATCTAATAAAATAAAAGAATAATTAACAACCCTCGGTATTTTATCTCCATATCCTAACAATTTTAATGCTCCTACTATTTGTTTAAAATATAGTTTCTGATCTTCACCCAATATCAAAATATTATTATCAGAAGATTTCATTTTCTCCTCAGTATAAACCAAATCTCTTAAGGGATATAACGACGTTCCATCTTTTCTAGTTAATACTAATACAGGAGATTTCATACTATTTTTCAATTCAATTTCATTATCTTGATTTAATACATTTCTGCCTTCCCTATCTTTAAACAATTTCTTAGTTTTACTCAACCTATTTAACACATCATCAGTTTTCTTATTAAACAAAAATTTCGACTCATAATCAAAACTATCAAACTTTATACCTATTTCTTCTAAACTTTTACTCTGGTTTTCAACACAAACCTTAACTATATCACCAAAAAGTTTGATTACTTCCTTATCTCCATCTTCAAAGCTCTTTAACAACTCAAAAGCCCCTTGTTCGATCTGAGAATCTTCTTCAGCCTGCTTATTTATTTCAATATAAGCCTCAAGGATATTATTAAAATCTAATTTTTCCAACTCTTTAGCTCTAACAGCCATTACAAGCAAAGCAATCTGTTTACCCACATCATTTACAAAAAAATGGGTCTTAACATCATACTGTTCAAAATTCAATATTCTTTTAATTGAATCTCCAATCAAAGAGTTTCTAGCTCTACCAAGATGCAAAGGCGCATTAGGATTAGATGAAGTATGCTCCAGCAAGATTTTCTTTCTTTTACCAATACCTTTACTTCCATAATCTCCTTTCTGTGCTTCAGTCAAAACTTCTTCAACCATGCTTTGCATAGGGACAAAAAAATTAACATAAGGACCAACTGCAACAACCTTATCAAAGATCTTTTTCTTTCCATGTTTACTAATCTCTCCAACAAAATCCAAAGCAATCTTAATGGGGGATTTTTTCAGTTCTTTAGCAAGTTTGAAACAAGGTAAAGCAAAATCACCGTGCTCTTTATTAGCTGGTATTTCAACATCTTCAATAGAGAAATATTCCTTTTTAGCCACACCATTTATTACTTCAATAACTTTCTCTTTGTAATTCATATTACCTCTAAAAATTAAGTTCCTTTTAATCTTTTCTAAATTTGAGACGTGATTAAAATTTCTATGCACACTCTATGCACATCTTATGCACTTATGCACACAAAGCTTTTTTAATCCCAAAAGCATTTAATATTCGTTGAGAAATATGGATAAATTAGACACATCTTTCGAAGAAAACGTTAAAATCGCCTTCAAAAAGGCAAAAGAGCATAATTTTTTACTTGAAAAAGAGATTAAAGCCGATAGAGAAGCAATAATCTCTCTTATTAATGAATTTAAGCTTCTTAGAGAACAAATAAAGACTAAAGATGAGCCTTTAGTTGAAAATAACCCTATTTTAATCAAATCCAAAGAAGTTCCACAGGAAACAAGGGGGTCTATTCATTCATTCATTCATTCATTAGGCATTCATTCACTAAACATTCAGTCAGAAGTCAATACAATTTTCAAATCCCTAACTAAAAAGGAATTTTTAACATTCCTAACAATCTATCAATTAGAAGAAGAGGGGCTTAAAACGACTTATACTGCAATTGCAACCAAAATGAACCTGTCTGAAGGCTGTATCCGTACCTACATAACTGCCCTTTTCAGAAAAAAAGCCCCAATAACTAAAGTTAAGCAAAACAACAAAATAGCCGTAATAGCCATTCAGGACAGCTTTAAAAAGCTAAATATCAAAGATAAACTAATAAACCTGTATTACAACTTAGATCCTGAACAAAAAACCCTAGATACAATGCAAACTTCTAGTTCTGAAGTAACTTCTTTAGAAAGTCAAAAAACCCTTTAAATATGTTTTACAAGGGTTTTCCGCCCTATAACTTAATAGATATTTAGATCTTCTCAAAGTTTAATTTAAGTTGTTTAATATTTTAAAACGAAATAATCTATAAAACTAATTTAAAAGACGGAATAACCTAAACTGAGTTAATTAAAGCCTTCAAATCCTTAAAAGAACTCTCTCTTTAGATCTGTTAATAAAACCGTTTATAGAACCCCTATTTTTAGGTTAAACTCTCACTTTTGCTAGATTTTTATTTTTGCAGTAGAAATCTGTTCTTTTTTTTACTAAAACTCTCAAAGTATTCCAAAAATATCAATCTTTCAACGAACATACCCTCACTTTGCCCTAAAAATGCCTATTTTAACTTACTTTTTACTTATTTCTGCTATCTTAACCCTTTTAGAACCCTCACTTTTGCCCATTTTTACCAAAAAACACTAAAAAATCCTCATTTTATCTCTTTTTGGCTTGTAAAATGCACTAAAATGAACCCTCACTTTAGCCAAAAACCCTTAATTTTACCAAAAAATGACCTATTTTTACCCTATCTCCACCCCCAAATCCTCACTTTTGACTAAAATCCTTAAAAAACCCTTAAAATAGCCTAAAAACGGCTATAAATTAGCTACATACTCTAAAACTCTTTCAAAACGAGGCGTGATTAACGCGTCACTCACGTCTATGACGCGTCACTCACGTGTCACTCACGTCTATCACGTCTCAGAAAGATTTAAATATAAGCCCTACTTTTACCGATTTAAATGAGTTTTTGGTTTTTCAAAAGAAAAGAGGAAGATCTAGCAAAGAAATTGAATGCTTATATGCAGCCAATAGAATCAAGTCTAAAGAGCTCTTTCTCAAGAATAAAACAAGACATGTCCGTCCTATCAAAGAGCCAAAAACAAATAATTGAAGACTCAGCATATCAAAAAGAGATTAATTACCAAATTATAGACAGATTAGAAGCAATAGAGCAAAAACTAGGAATAATAGAATCAGAACCAAAAGAGAATATTCACCAAATAACAAGAATAAAGCAAGTACAAGAAACCCAAAACTCAACCAAAACTCCCCAACAAGGGCAGGTTCCCCAGGGTCAGTATTATCAAAAATTCAACGCAGACCCCTGGGACAGCCTCACCCCTGTACAAAGGGCAATACTTACAAAGATTGGTTTGTTAATGACAGAAGGTGGACAAGAATCAATTCCAATAAAATATCTTGCAGAAGAACTTTATCCCAAAAAAGATTATGAAGATGTTCGTTCAATGCTTTCAACTTACATTGATATTCTAATTGAATTTGGTCTACTAACAAAAAAAAGAAAAGGACGTCAAACTTATGTTTATTTAACAGACAGAGGATATTCTTTTCAAGATACCATCACAAAGAAAAAACTTAAAAAACCAATAAAAAATCATACAGAAAATGAATAAAATCTTAAAAATTTTAACATTTGTAGGATTAGTTCCAGTAACTGCCGTTTTAGTTTCTTATATTTGTGAATATATTTTACATCTAAAAACATTTTCAACTTCATTTTTAATTGTAATGTTAATCATTGGTTTAGTTGTTGCCATCTCATGTTCAATTTTTTTCAAAACAAAATCTGCAATAGGTTTAGTTTTTGCATTTTTACTAGTTCCTTACATTTCATTTATATTAGGGCCAATTGATATTTACATGGTTGATGATAATTTAGCACAAGGAATTCAAGTAATTGAAGTGCGTCCAACAATAGAAAAAATAGAATTTACAGAAACAACACAAGGTCAAATAACCGCCTTACAAGGCCCTAAAACACTTAAATTACACCCAGGTGAGAATGAAGTATATTTAGGATCATTATCTCTTGTAGCAGGTTCTTATACAGAAATGAAAGTATTTTTAGGAACAATAGAAGTTGATTTAACAATTGATATTGAAACTTTAATTAATCCTGATAAATATATTCCAACAGATGTTCCACAAGATTATACACTAGATAAAACAATATATTACAGAGCAGTTGCAGAAGCATTAGGTGGAACATTAGAAGGATTACAATTGCATTATACTTACAAATTAGATCCAATGGAAATTCCAGTTCCAATTGCATTCCCCTATCCAACAGGAACAGGTGGACCAGATGTTATTTTAGATATTATTTTAGGTGAAGATGGACTTCCAAAAACAATACAACCTAAATTAAATTTCCCACCAGGAACTCCAATTCCAGAACAAGTTAAAAATATGATTATAACTCCTAATACTTATGTAGATATAAATGCCTTGCAAAATAAATATCAATCAAAAGCAGAAACACAAGCTAAAGGCCTTGCAGAGCAAGAAAAACAAAAAGCAACCTCAAATATTCCCATACCAAACATTTAATCAAAAATCAAAAGTTTTAATCACATTCTAAACTCCTTTTTTTGCAAGTTTTATATTCTAAAATAATAAAATTTTATTTAAATTTATAAACAAAAAATATTTCTTATTTTAAAATAGTTACAAAAACAAAATCTATATAAGCAACATCATTCTAAAAAATCATAACGGCATTGGTAAGTTAGTAAACGGCTTAAACCCTTTAAAACAGGGTTTCTGCCTCTTTTTAATTTATTTCTAAAAAATAATTTTTTAGTTAGTTTTATTAAGTTTAAACATTAATTCTCAAATATGCCTATCAAAACAGTTATTGAAGCTGAAGAGATTATAAAAGATTTAGAAATAGCATTACGTTGTACTTCTCACGGAAAAGGAGAAAATAGATATCCTTTAACAGACAAAGAATTAGACTTAAAATTAAAAATTTCTAAGCAGAGAATGGCTCTAGAACAATATCTTAAAGAGATTTATAATAATTCATTTCCAAGAGTAATCGTTGAAATTCCTATTTCAGAAACACCAGATAAGTCTGATATCACTAATGTATTTAATATTTCAAAAGAAATAATCTCAAAATATCCTAATATCTCAAAAATAGCCCTAAATTTTAAAATGCCTCTTAGCCCAGATTCAGAACAATATAAAACCCTTCAAAGTGCCAATTTTTCACTATATTTTGATACTCTTGATGTTAAGTATAGCAATTCCTTAAAATTATTAAACCTAAATAACATCTCTTATGAATCTTTTAAAGAGCTAGCAAACAAGTTAGCATCTCGTTTCACATTACCTTTCTTTAGAGAGTTACACATCGATTCTCCCTCAGAAAATTCTTTAGAAAAATCCATTTCTTTAGGAAGCCATATACTCTTAAAAGATATATTAAATCTTATAGAACAAGGCATTACTAAAATAGAACCTCCAATAATATATTCAAACGAAATAGCCTTAACTTACAAGAATATGCCTACACTATCTTTTTATGAGCTTGAAAAAATTAATAATAACTTTAATGATATTCATGAAAAGATATCCTTTTTTAGATATGACACCTTTGACTAATTTCTAAACATTAGTTTTTTAAACTTTAACCATTAATTCTCAAATATGCCTATTGAAACAGTTATTGAAGCTGAAAAGAGAATAGCCCAACTTGAAGCACTTTATCACAATTATTATCAAGATAAAGACTTTTCACCTGAAGATATAAAGCGAGTAGGATTTAATATAGATCCAAATGCTATTCACACCCAATCCTTAATAACCCTGCATAAAATGGCCTTAGAGCAATATTTACCCACTTTTTATCCAAATGGTTTCCCTTATGTATCTTTTAGAGGAAATATGACTCCTAATCAGGTAAATGAACTAATTAGATTAAAAGAACCTGCTTTTAACACACTCTTATTTCAATTTTATAAGGGCATAGACGGAGAAATTACTGCTTTGGGCTCAGGAATATGTGATGTAGGTTTGTCGCTTTATGGTTCTAAAGAGGATCTAGATGATGCCTTGGATAATAGGGCAATATTATCTCATTTTATTAAAGAATTCAACCTACCAGAAATTCAGACTGGAAGTACTAAAGAAATAAAGCTAAAAGGAAAAGGCGAAGACCTTAAACCAGCATTACATAAATATTTCATACTTAAGCACACAACCTATAAGGGGGGAATATCCATAAACTTGCTTCTTGATCAAGAACATGGTCTCAATAAAATTAACAACCTTTATTTTGAAAATTTCCCAACAAACGAATTTTATGAACTTGTCAAAAAAAACCCTTCATGGGAACATGAACGAAGTGATATTTCTTTTAATTTCAAAAACAAAACTTATAGTGGGAAAGAAATCGTTTTATCTGAAGGTAAAACCTAACTTACCCCCTCCTTTTACCCAAACTTAACCTAAAAACGTCTATTTCTATCAAAACCTTTCATTTAGCCGTTAAAACACCAAAACCTATTTAAACTCTGACTTCGTACAATGTCTATTCAACGAACTGGACCAAAAGTTATAAAAGTTCATGAAAAAGGCAGGTAAAAATGACAAAAGTTAAAGGTGTAATTGCTGCAGCTGGTTTAGGTACAAGACTTAGACCCTTGACTAACGAACTGAACAAACACTTAGTTCATATGTATAATTCTTTGATGGTACATTCTCCTTTAGATATTTTACTCAAACAAGATGTTAGAGATATAACTTTAGTAACTTCTGAAGAACATATATCTCAATTCAAAAAGTATCTTGGAGATGGAAGAGACTTTGGAGCACATATAGAATATACTGCTCAAACTAAAGAAAAAATGGGTATTGCAATTGCCATAGATTCAGCAGTTAAATACACCTCTAAATTTGAAGGTAAATATTTAGTTGTTTTAGGAGATAATTATTTGCATGACCAAGCAAAAATACCTGAACAAGCATTTACAGATGATAACTCTTACATTTTAACTGTTCCAGTTGAAGAACCTAGACACTTTGGTTGTCCTAAATATAATGAAGAAGGTAATTTAGTAGATCTTATAGAAAAACCTCAAGGCATTCCACCAAGTAATAGAGCAATTACAGGTATTTACATTTTCCCTGCAAGAGATTTAAGCAGTAAACTTGCCTCACTTAAACCTTCAGCTAGAAAGGAGTATGAAGTTACAGATCTAAGTAAATCTTATTTATTAGAAGGAAGATTAAAAGAAATTCAACATGAAGGGTTATGGATTGATTCAGGAAGTTCATTTGATCACAGATTACAAACTATACTTGCTCAAGCAGTAAAAAGTGTAGGCTATAGGACTGTTGAAAGAATGCTTAAAGATATTAAAGATTACAATTAAAATTTAACTAAAATGCAAAAGGAAGAGGTGTTAAAAAAGATAGAAGTAGAACTTAAGATACAAGGTAAAAGCCTCAGAACTGTTAGTTCTTATGTTTTTTATAATACTAAATTCTTAGAATTTATTCAAAAAGACCCAGAATCAATAACTACCGATGATATTAAATTATTTTTATCACATTTAATCTCAGATAAAAATTATGATACTTCTACAATGTCTTTGGCTATATCCTCTTTAAAGTTCTTTTATGAAGCAATACTAAAAAAACCTATTTTTACAGACATTAAAAATCCTAGAAAATATAGAAGTATTCCTGATATTCCAACAAAAGACGAAATTAAACATTTAATTGATTCTTCAGAATCTCTTAAGGACAAAGTTATAATTAGTTTACTTTACTCTTCAGGATTGAGGGTTTCTGAATGTGTTAATTTAAAATTAAATGATCTTAACATAGAAGAAAAAACTGGATTATTAAAAAAAGGTAAAGGTAAAAAAGACAGATTCTTTATTTTATCAGATATTTTAATCCCCGATTTAAAATCTTACATTGAATTAATAAAAATTAACAATAGTATATTTTTATTTCCGGGAAGAAATCCGCATCAACCGTTGACTGCAAGAGCTGTACAATTAATAGTTACAAAAACCGCTCAAAAATCTGGATTAAAGAAACATATGCATTGTCATTTACTTAGACATGCTTTCGCAACGCACCTTTTAGAGTCTGGAACAGATATAAGATTAATACAAGAATTACTTGCACACTCAAATTTACAAACAACTCAGTTTTATACTACTGTAACAAGAACCCAGCTAAAACGTGTTAAATCGCCTTTAGATATTGTTTAATTATACTCAGAATATCTTTAATCAAAGCTTAAATATTTTAATCTTTTAGTAATTATAATCTCTCATCTTAGCTTAAATATTTTAATCTCTTATAAACTTAAATATTATAATCTGTGCTTAAAATATTTTATCTTAAATAAATCAAAAGATTTAATCAATAATCAAAATATTAATATAATAAAACTTATAATTTTTGATTAAATAATTTAATCCCAAATATAACTAAATATTTTAATCATTAATAAAATATTGATATACTTTTCATTTTTTAAAAATTTTTTTCAAAAATCTAAATTTTTTTCTCAACTACTCGTTAATCATCAAAATTTCGTCGAAATACGCCTAAAAAATAGAAATGTTTTTAAATAAAGGCGCCTATAATTAATTAAAATAGTATTATTAACATTATTGAATAAAAAAAAGAGGTGAATTTATAATGGCAAAAAAGAAAGCAAAAAAGAAAGCTAAGAAGAAGAGATAAAATCTCTTCACAATTTTTCTTTTTCTTTTTTTATTTTTTAACACCCAAAACAAATCATTTTACACACTATCCAAATAAATTATTTATTAGAATTCTAAAGAAGATCTTTTATTTTTTGAATAGATTCAGCGATTTTCATTCCTTTTTCAGTAAGCGCAATTGTTTTTATTCTTCCTTGCTTCTGAAAAACAACTAATTTTGCTTTTTCCATTTCTTGTAATATTTTTACAGTATGAGAATAAGTACAGTCAACCTCTTTTGCAAGAACAGAACCATACCTGCTCTTAGCTTCTCTCTTCAAACTAAGTAATAGCATTGCAGGTTTTTTCCTGAAAAATACTTCAAATACATCCCCCTTCTTGACCATAGAAATTTTGATAAAGTTGTAATATATAAATATTTGTATATTTTACAAGATATATTTATAAACCTCTATAATCCATTTAAATTAGTTAATAAACTAAAACAAAATGTTTAAAAAAAGAACAACTAACTTTAACTTATGCTTGATATAAAGTTCATAAAAGAACATCCGGAAATAGTAAAACTTAATCTTAAAAAACGTTTTAAAGAGGATAAAATCTCTTTAATAGACAAAGTAATAAAAAACCACGATTCTTGGTTAAAACTAAAAAAAGACTCAGAAGAACTAAGATGTAAGAGAAATCAACTTTCTGAAGAAATAAACGAATTAAAGAAAAAAAATGAATCTATTAAAAATTTAATTAGAGAAGTGCAAGAAATTCCTGATAAAATAAAATCTTTAGAAGAAAAACAATCAAAAATTTATGAAGAAATGCAATCTATTCTTACACAACTTCCAAATATTTTAGATAAAAATGTTCCAATTGGGAAAGATGCTTCTGAAAATAAAGAAATAAAAAAAATTGGAAAAATAATAAAACCCAAATTTGAATTATTAAATCATGTGGATTTAGTAGAAAAAAGAAATCTAGCAGACTTTGAACAAGGAACCCTAGTTGCAGGAAAACGTTTTAATTTTTTAATTGGAGATTTAGCATTATTAGACATAGCAATTCAAAGATACGCTATTGATTTTTTAACAAAAAAAGGTTTTACTTTTTTAGTAACTCCATTAATGTTAAATCGAAAATCTATTGCCGGTGCAGTTAATCTCAATGACTTTGAAGATGTCATTTACAAAGTTGAGAATGAAGATTTATATTTAATTGCAACAGGAGAACATTCGTTAGTCAATTATCTTCAAGGAAGAACTCTAACCAAACTTCCAATAAAACTATGTACTCTCACACCTTGTTTCAGAAAAGAAATTGGTGGACATGGTGTAGATATGAAAGGTTTGTTTAGAATGCATCAATTTTACAAGGTTGAACAAGTTGTTTGTTGTTTACCTAAAGATTCAGAAAAGATACATCATGAAATGGAAGCTATAACAGAAGAATTTTTTACTAGCCTAGGAATACCCTTTAAAGTAATAGAACTCTGCTCCGGAGACTTAGGAGATAAATTCGCAAGACAATGGGACATAGAAGCATGGTTCCCAAGACAAGAAGCCTATAGAGAAATAACTTCTGCAGGTAATTGTACAGATTATCAATCAAGAAAATTAAATATAAAATATGATATTAATGGAGAAAAAAATTTTGTTCATCTATTAAACAATACAATGGTTGCAACGTCAAGAGCAATAGTTGCCATTCTAGAAAACTATCAAAATCCTGATAGAACAATCATAATTCCAAATGTTTTAGTTCCTTACATGAATGGAAAAAAGAAAATATGACAAAAATATTAGCCGCCGGAGATATACATGGCGATACTTCTTTAGCAAAAAAACTCGCAGAAAAAGCAGAAAAAGAGAAAGTTGACTTGGTAGTTCTTTGCGGAGATATAACTGATTTTGATAAAAGTACAGATAATTTAATTGGACCTTTTGTAAAAAAGAAACAAAAAGTTTTACTTATTCCCGGAAATCATGAAGGATTAGCAACAGCAGATTTTTTTGCAGAGATGTATGGTGCAACTAATTTGCATGGATATTCATTTAAATTAAAGAACCTTGGATTATTTGGATGTGGATTTGCAAATTTAGGCTTAACCAGATTAAATGAATTGGAAATTTTTAATATTCTTAAAAAAGGAGATAAATCTCTTAAGGGTTCAAAAACAAAAATTATGGTCACACATGTTCATCCTGCGGGAAGTAAAATAGATAAATTTTCTAAAACTGCCGGCATAGTTCATCTTCCAGGAAGTACTGGCGTAGAAAAAGCAATTAAAACTCTCAAGCCCGATATTTTGCTTTGTTCACATGTCCATGAGGCAGAAGGTATAGAAGAGAAAATAGGTTTTACGCGTGTTATTAATGTAGGTAAGAAAGGTAAGATCATTATAATTTAGATTAGTTTTAAAAGCTTTAATTAATTTCTAATTCTATGGATTCATTTATACTAACGGGAAACCCAATAAAAGAGATAAATCTTGAAAATGAGCCCCAAATAGCCAGTTTTACCTATCCAGATATGTTATATAAAGGAGATAATTTAGGAAGAAATATTGTTAGTACCATAAATAAAGATTTTGAAGGAACTCCTGCTGCTTTTAGTAAATCTGAAATTCAAGATATAGCTAATAGTGGTGTAATTAAATATTCAAATTTTTATAGAGCCGCCATAATCTCTAAATATTTAGATGAAAATAAAATAACTAATTTACATTTATTAGGATTAAAAGAACTTATTCAATATATTCAAACAAATAAAATTCCTGAATTAAGTTCAACTTATGCAG
>JAGVZY010000001.1 GCA_018302225.1 Candidatus Woesearchaeota archaeon | reverse complement strand
CCAAATCTCCCTATAACGATTGATTTTGGTGCTTTTTTATCGTTTAGAAGAGTTTTTCACAAAGGCAATAATGTCGATTTGGTATTTATAAATGTTTTGTTTTTGAAAAATAAAAAATTTAATATACTCTTTAAATATTAATAAATTATGAATTTTAAAAAGGGGTTTATAATTGTTTTATTGTCTATATTGTTCTTTGGAGTTCTTTTAATTCCAGGTTATATTATAGATAAATTAAACTCCAGGTATATAACTTATGATTCTATTTTGGGTTCGCCTCATGATCTTAGATTAGACTTGATACAGGAAAAATTTGATAATCTTTTTTCTTTAAGACCCGAAGGATGTACGATTGAGAATTCTAGTGATATACCTTTTGAAATCGCTAAAGATTTAGATTCTGATGAAGCCAAAAATTATTTTGATAATTCCGATAAATATATGTTAATAAATAATTCTATTTATCTTCCTAATAGATTTGAACAAGCTAATGTCAAAAATAATTGTCCTACTCTTGAAGAATCATTTAAATCTCCAGAATATATTGGGGGTTATTCTGTTGATATAAAAAATAAGAACGAATCTTGTGCTGAATGGGATATAAAATATATTAATTTGTTATGCGACTCTGAAAGAGAAGTAGTGTATATTTTATACTATAAGGAGTGGATAGATGATTTTTTAACTTTAGTTACAATCTTAATATTTTTAATCTTGGCATTTATTTTTAAAAAGAAACTGATATTCTATCCTTTCATTATTTCAACAATCTTGACCCTACCTTTTTGGATCTTATCTTTAATTATAGATTGGAGAGGTACCAAGTCTTATTTAACTTCGCTTAGTTTATATAAAGAACTAATACTAAGTTTATTTGTTTTATCATTTATCATAGGTTTAGTTTATTTAATTTGCTTAAAAATTAAATTGAATAAAGAACTTAAAAAAAGCATTCCAACAAATTAATCTTTTGTTATTAAAGTTTGTTATTAAAGCAATAAAGAAGCCTTCTGTATCATTGTCTTGGGGCCATAATCTTAAACAGTTTTTAACACCTTCATGATAGGTCTTATTTTTGTAGTTAAGAATGGGCTTCGATGATTTTAAATTTAAGTCTATTTTTTTACATTTAGCATTATTAAATTGATTTAATAGGTAACTTATGATTTCTTCATTTTCTTCTGGTTCTACACTGCAAGTAGAATAAACCATTCTTCCACCAGGTTTTAAATTGTTGAAATTGTTTATTATTAGTTTTTTTTGAGTATTTGTAAATTTTTTAATCATATTTTTATTCCAAATATTTAATGTTAAAGGTGATTTTCTAATTGCTCCTGTTCCTGAACAAGGTGCATCTAAAAGGATATTATCAAATTCTCCTTTTATTTGAAAACCATTTATTTTTGTAATTGTACAATTTGAAACTGAGCATCTTTGCAAATTTTGATTAAGAATATCACATCTTTTTGCATCAACGTCGTTTGCAATAATTAAACCCTTATTTTTCATCGTTGCTGCAATTTGAGTTGTTTTCGAACCAGGAGATGCAGAAACATCTAATACTTTGTCTTTAAATGGTGTTAGAGCTAATGGGGGTATCATTGATGCCGCTTCTTGAATGTAAATCTTTCCTAAGAAATGTTCTGTTGTATTTCCTAAACCAATATTTCCTTGAGCGAAAAATCCTTCTTTACACCAAGGAATTTGTTTTAAATTCCATGATTTTTTTTCTAATTCTTCTTTTGTTTCTTTTAAATTTGCAACTAAAGTGTTTACTCTAAAACTTTTTCTTAGAGGTCTTAAAGAATATTCTATAAATTTGTCAAAATCTGTAAGTTCTGAGAAATGTTCTTTGAATTTTGGTTTGATAATAATCTTTGGTGTGGTCAATGCGCTGGCCGGGACTCGAACCCGGATCCACACCTTGGCAAGGTGCGATACTAGCCATTATACCACCAACGCTTTTTAATAAAAAATGGGTCCGGCAGGACTTGAACCTGCGACATCCGCCTTGTAAGGGCAGCATCATAGCCACTAGATCACGGGCCCATTAAGAAATTTAAACTAATGCAAGGTTTATAAATTTTAGCATAATTTAGTAAATGGTCTAAGTAAATTATAATATCAAATGCTTTTAAATTAGGATATAAAAAGAATTAAGTCATTTACTAACCATAAAATGGCAGATTATATAACTCAGTTATGTCTTTTTCTAATTTTAAGAGAATTTAGCAAGTAGCATGTAATATTGCTGCACAGTTTTCAGTTGTATTCACTCTTTTGAAAATATCTTGTGTTTTTCCTATAATCAGTCTAACACCTGCGTCGTGCAATAATTTTGATGCTTTAGTATCTAGGGAGGCTCCACCGCTATAACCTGTTCCGATAATTAAGCATTTAGTTTTTGAAGCGATTATTAATTTTTTAATTTCTTCTTCTGTGATAGAATGAGAATGACCTATTCTTAGAAATGGTTGGTTATTTACAATTATTAAATCTCCATCATATCGTTTTTTGTCTACAATGAAAAATCCAAATTCATATTTTTCAATCATATTCATTTTTTTATTAGAACTTAAATAAAAAGATACCGAAAGGTTTTTAAACTAAAAAGTGGCTTTATTTATAAAGAGTTTATAAAGTGCTTTAAAATGTCTAAAAAAGAAAAACAAGCAAAGAAAAAAGAAAACGGATTAGATTCTAAGATACCTTCTGATAATTCTGCGCCAGATATGAAAGATATTCCTGTTGAAGTAAAAGAGAAGTTAGAAAAAATAAAAAAGAAAGTCGAATTATTAAAGAAAAAATTGTTAAAACAATATGATGAACATTTAATTGCACTTGCATTATTACCTCCACCAAAACAAGAGCAAAATTTACCACAAGATAAAGTTTATATTCTTGTAGTATTTGATGATACTGATGCTAAATCTGATTTGTATGAATTAAAATCTAAGTTATCTGTTAATGTAGAAAAGATTTCTAAAGAAATCGATGAAGCGTTAGCAGTAAATACTATGTTATTATCTGAAGTAAAGCAAAACTTGTTTGATAGTAAATATGAATTATTAGAATTAATTGCAATGTCTGCTCCAATTTATGATCCTAAGGATTGGTTAGCCGGATTAAAAGTTTCTGAAATCCATAAGTCTATGGTTCTAAAAAAGTTTGATAGATATATCGTTTCTTATATTGCTGCAGGTTCTCTATTTAGGGGAGAGAAGTCAAATGATATTGATGTATTTGTTATAGTTGATGATACTGATGTCAAAAAAATGACAAGGTATGAATTGAGAGAAAAATTAAGAGCGATTATTGTTGCTCTTTCTTTCCAGGCTGCTGAAATGGCTCAAGTTAAAAAACAATTTCATGTTCAAGTTTATATTTTAACTGATTTCTGGGATGGAATAAAAGATGCTAATCCTGTGTTCTTTACATTATTAAGGGATGGAGTTCCTTTATTTGATAGAGGAGTATTTGTTCCATGGAGATTGTTATTGCAAATGGGTAAGATAAGACCTTCAAGAGAATCTATTGATATGTTTATGTCTGCAGGAGAAAAGATGATTGAAAGAGTTAGATATAAATTAAACAATATTGTTGTTGAAGATTTATTTTATTCTACATTAAGTCCTGCACAAGCCGCACTTATGATGTATGGTGTTTCTCCACCAACGCCAAAAGAAACTGTAAGATTATTGGATGAAATATTTGTAAAAAAAGAAAAAATATTAGAGAAGAAATATGTTGATATTCTTGATAATATAAGACAGTACTATAAAGATATTGAACACGGAAAATTAAAAGAAATTAATGGTAATCAAGTTGAAAGTTTAATACAAGATTCACAGAAATATCTAGACAGAATAAAAAAATTATTTGAAGTTATACAAAAAAGAAAAGAGCAAGAAAATGTAATTGAACTATATAATAGTTGCACTAATTTATTAGTTGATGTTTTAAAAGTTTCTGGAAAGAAAAATAAAAAATTAGAAGCAGGATTAAAAGATTTAATTAAAGAAAGAGAACTTCCTGAATGGACATTAAAAACTTTAAAAGAAATTGAAAATGCAAAAAAGAATCATAAAAAAATTTCAAAACATGAGTTTGAAAAAGTTTCTAAAAATGTAAGAGCACTTATGAATATTTTTATTACTCTAATTGAAAAGAGACAAACTAAAATTATTGAGAAGGTAAGGATAAAATTAAAGCATGCAGGCAAAACTGGAGAAGTTTTGTTATTAGGAGAAGTTGCTTATATAGTCCCTGATTTGAATAAAAAGTCGGAAGTATTAAAAACAGAGATAAAAAATAATAGACTTATTAATATGGTTAAGTCTAACTCTGAAGGGCTTGAAAAGGCCTTAAAGGAGTTTAAATCTACTGATAATGTGTTTATCAAAGAAACTATATTTGAAGATTTAAGAAAAATATTGGGAAATGATGTTGAATTCATGATTTCAGCATAAACTTTTTAAATACTTTGTTTTTTCTTAATAGAGTTGTTAAATAAATGGAGAAATAAATGGAAGCAATAATAATAAATTTTAGAAGAGGCAGGCACACACAAAAGCCAAGCCATGCTATCTTAGAAGTTCCTAAAGTTGAAACTAAAAAGGACTCTGCTAAATTTTTAAATAAAAATGTATTTTGGACAAGTCCTGCTGGAAAGGTAATAAAAGGTATTATAAAAGCACAACATGGAACAAAAGGTGCTTTAAGGGCAATCTTTGAAAAAGGTCTGCCTGGACAAGCAATCGGTGCTAAGGCTAAAATTGAATGAGCAAAATTAAATAAGGAGAGAAAAAATGTCAACATTAAGAAAAGGAAGCTCGTGTAGATGCCCAGTAAGAGCGTATACAAGAAGGTCTAAATTCAAGAGCAAATCTTATGTAAAGTCTTTTCCTCCATCTAAAATTATAAGATATGATATGGGTGAGCCTAAGAAAACTTTTAGTTATAGACTTGATTTGGTTTCAAGAGAGAATATACAATTGAGGCATAATGCTTTGGAATCAGCAAGACAAGTTGCAAATAGAAGACTTCTAAAAAGACTTGGAAAGAGTTTATATTCATTTAAATTAAGATTATTTCCTCATCAAGCAATAAGAGAAAATAAGATGATTACTGGTGCAGGTGCAGATAGAATGCAGACTGGTATGGCTATGTCCTTTGGACAAATAATTAGTATTGCTGCACAAGTAAAACAGGGTCAACCTGTGTTTACAGTTAATGTTGATAAGGCTGGAATAGATGTTGCGAAAGAAGCTTTGAGATTGTGTAGATCCAAGATGCCTGGAACTTATCAAGTTGTGATGAGTGAAAATAAGAAGTAAGATTCTATTAACTACTTTTTTTAAGAAACCTTTTTATACCCTTTAGATTTTATTAGACTAAAAAGGGGTGCATTAATGAATATAGCATGGTTTAGTGAAATTCACGCTAAAGATATTGCGTCAGTAGGTGGTAAGGGTGCTAATCTCGGTGAAATGTATAACGCACAAATGCCTGTGCCTCCTGGTTTTGTTATAACTTCTGAAGCATATAAAACTTTTATTAAAGAAAATAAATTAGATAGAGAAATTTCAAGTATTCTAGAAACAATTGATTATGAAAATAATGATGAGTTGCAAAAAGCGTCTGAGGAAATACAAAAATTAATTTTAAAATCAAAAATTCCTGAAAAAGTAAAACAAGATATAGTCGACGCATATAATGAATTAAGCAGAAGAGAAACTGTAGAGAGAGTTGGAAAACAGGTTTTAAGTTTATTGAATCCTACTACTGAGTTAATTTTTGTTGCAGTAAGAAGTTCTGCTACTGCAGAAGATTTAGCAGAAGCAAGTTTTGCAGGACAACAAGCTTCTTTCTTAAATATTAGAGAAGATAGAAATTTAACTATTGCAGTAAAACAATGTTGGGCCTCTTTATTTACAGGAAGAGCAATATATTACAGAGCTAAAAATCATTTTGATCATATGAAAGTTTATCTTGCAATAGTTGTTCAAAAAATGGTTAACTCTAAAAAATCAGGAGTTATGTTCACAATTAATCCTACAAATAATAATAAAAATGAAATTGTTATTGAAGGTGGATTTGGTTTAGGTGAAGCAATTGTTTCTGGAGCAATAAGTCCGAATTTATATATTGTTGATAAAAGAAATTTAAAATTAAAAACTAAAAAAATTACAAAACAAGAGTGGTTATTTACAAGAGATAATTTAACTGGAAATACAATCAAAAAAACTCTTCCTGAATATGAGCAAACAAAACAAGTTTTAGAAGATTCTGAAATAAAAACTTTAGCAGAACATGCAGTTAATATTGAAGAGCATTATGGAAGACCTCAAGATATTGAATGGGCTATTGAAGCAGGTAAAACTTATATCGTACAATCAAGACCTATAACAACAGAAAATGCCGTTAATAAATCAATGGATAATGAAAGTGCAGATTTCAAAGATAAAAAAGTTTTATTAAAGGGTTTACCTGCATCACCTGGAATAGGTTCTGGAAAAGTAAAGAAAGTTACTTCTCTTCATGATTTGGGTAAAGTGTTAAAAGGAGATGTTTTGGTTGCAAAGATGACTAATCCTGATTATGTTCCTGCAATGCAAAGAGCTTCTGCAATTGTTACTGATGAAGGCGGTTTAACTTCGCATGCTGCGATTGTTTCAAGAGAAATGGGTATACCTTGCATAGTTGGAACTGAAAAAGCTACAAAAATTCTAGAAGACAATCAGGAGATTACTGTTGATGGTGGAAAAGGTAATGTATATGATGGAATTATTCATATTAAAGAAAAAATACAAACAACTCAAGAAAAAGAATTAGCTTTGATTAATAAAAATATTAAAACTGTAACTAATATTTATGTTAATTTAAGTGAGCCTGAGCAGATTTCTAAATATAAAGATTATAATATGGATGGAATTGGTTTAATGAGAGTTGAATTTATAATTACTGATACAATAAGTAAACATCCTTTATATATGATTAAAATGGGGCAAGAAAAAGAGTACATTAGAAAACTTGCTGAAGGCATTTCTAAAGTTGCTGAAGTATTAAATCCGAGACCTATAATTGTAAGATTCTCTGATTTTAAAACTAATGAATACAAAAATCTTGAAGGCGGTTCAGAATATGAGCCAGTTGAACAAAATCCTATGATTGGTTGGAGAGGTGTTTCAAGATATGTTAGTGATGAATTCCAAGAAGCCTTTAGATTAGAATGTAAAGCAATTAAAAAAGTAAGAGAGTTTTACAAAAACGTTCATGTAATGATGCCTTTTGTTAGAACTGTGGATGAAGTTGAAAAGTGTTTAGCTATTTTAGATGATGAAGATTTAAAATTAAGCAAAGATTTTAAGATTTATTTAATGGCCGAAGTTCCTTCTATAGCTTTTATTCCTGATGAATTTGCTAAATTAGGTATTACTGGTACATCTATAGGTTCCAATGATTTAACTCAATTGGTTTTAGGGGTGGATAGAGATTCAGCAAAGCTAGGAAGAATGGGTTATTTTGATGAAAGAAATCCCGCTGTGTTAAGAGCTATTGAGAATATAATTACTCATTTCCATAAATATGGAAAAACAGTTTCAATTTGTGGACAAGCACCCTCAGAATATCCAGAAATTGTAGAATTCTTAGTTAGAAATAGAATAGATGCAATTTCGGTAAATCCAGATAAATTTTATGATACTAAAAAATTAGTTTCTGAAATAGAAAGAAATATGTTGAAAGGTGTAGATGAAGTTATTCCTGAAAAAGAAGAAAATAATTCTGATTTAGATTCTGATTTAGATTCAGAAGAAGAATCTGAATCTATATTTGAAAAGTCTGAAGAAACTTCTGATGAAAATTTAGAAGAAGAGGAAAATAGAAGAGAATTTTTTGAGAATTTAGAAGGTTCTAGTGGTGATGATAATTCAAATGAAATATTTGAAGAAGAGAATATATCAAATGGTTTTAATACTCTTTTTAAAGACTTTTAGTTAATTTTATAAATGTGTTAAACTTCTTAGTTTTATGGATAAAGATAAATTACATCCAGATTGTATAGCTTTAGTAGACTATTCTCGTAAATCTATAAAATTGCGTAAAGGTGGATATGGTGAGAAAGTAACTTGTATAGACCAGCAATATAGCTATAATTTAGTTTCAAAAAAATATGAACCTGTTGGAAAACCAATAGTCCATTCTTATATAATTACACCTACTCAATTAAAAAAACAATCGCAGTGGGCAGAAGAAATGAATAGATTTCAGAGCGAGGTTAAAGATTGGGTAGATAATGCTGTTAATCCTAAACATGATTATCCTCTTAGAAGTTGTGTTAATGACGAAGATGTAAATTCTCGTATTGTAAGTAAGAAAGTTGATAGTATAGAAGCAATGGTTTAGTGTTTTAATTAAAAATATTCTTTTTTTAGACGATTATAATTAATATTTAATTCAAAAAATATTTAGAAGAAAAATATAAAAGCGCTTCTATTGTTTTTAGATGTTAATTTCTCGTTAAAATAGCAATATTTTTAAATCTCAGGAGAATAAAGATCTATATGGACTTGGATTCATTTAAAGAGGTGAAGCGAGCTTGTGCTCCATTAATAAAATTAAGGCCTATTGTTAAGGCAATATGGGTTTATGGGAGTGCAGTTGAAAAACAAAATGTTAGAGGTTCTGATATTGATATCCTTATTTTACTTGATGATACTCAAAAAAGTTTAAGCTCTTCTTTTATAGAAAAATTAAAATTATATACCGAATTAATACAACAAGAATATAATAAAAAGGGAATTAAACTGCATTTTCAGCCACCAAAAACTTTGACTCATTGGTGGGATCTTATAAGAAATGGAGAACCTTGGGTAATAACATCCATTAGAAATTCACTAATAATTTTTGATGAATCAGGATATTTAAAATTAATCAAAGATTTATTAAAAAAAGGTAAAATTTATAGCATTGAAGAAAGATCTGAAAAGCTTATCGAACAAGCTGAGAAAGATGTAGATTTGGCCGGAGACATTTTTTTGAGAGAAATTTGTCATGAAATTCTTATGGCTATGACAGAAAGTGCGCAAATAGTTTTATCTTATTATGGTAAATATCCTCCTTTTCCTAAGAATGTATTGCAAGAGTTAAAGAAAGTCTTTAAAGAAAATGAAATTATAAATAAAATTGCTATAGATAATTATGAAGAAATATATATGGTTAGTAAAAAAATAGAATTTGAGCAATTATTAAGATTAGAAGGCAAAGAAATAGATAAATATCATGAAAAGGCAAAAGATTTCATTAAAATTATGGAAGAGATATTAATTCATCTACAAAATAAAAAAGATAAAAAGAATTTTGAGAAATTATATAAAGCTATTTTACAGGTGTGTGAAAGACTTATTAAAAAAGAACATAAAATTATACCTAAACAAGATTTGAAAAAAATTAGTATCCTTAAGAAAGAGATTTCTTCAAAGAATTTTGCTACTTTAATTAATTTATATAATTATATTCATTCAAATAAAGAGTTCAAGCAAAGTTTAGATTATCAGGAAATTAAAAATATTTATTTGGTCTTAGATGGATTGTATAATGGAAAAAACTAAAAAACTTGAGAGTGTAGAAGCAATAAAACTCTTTTCAGATAGTCTTCTGAAGGTACAGAAAAGAAATATTAAAGCTATGTGGCTTCTTAATCCCAAAGAAATAAAATTTTCTAAAGAACTAATTATAGGTGTATTATTTAATGACCTTTCTTTAGGAAATAAACATGCCATTAATCTTCTTATTAAAAAAATACAAAAAGAGATATTAAATAAATATAATTTTAGTTTTGTTGTTCGCCAATATTATTTATCTGATTATTTTGAGAAAATTATGGGTGGAGATATTAATCTTTTTAATGAATTAAAAACTTCTTTAGGGATTTATGACCCTTCTAGATTTTTTATACCTCTTAGGGAATTAATGTTAAAGGGAAAAATTTTAGGTAGTAATGAATCTATAAACAAATTAGTTAAGGATATTAGTGGAAGGCTTAAACGTATAGATAGTATAAAATTAAAAATACTTTCATTGTTGTATAAATCAGTTGTAGATGCAGGTCAAGCAGGATTAGTTGCTTTAGGTTATCCAATGCCTGTTCCTAGAAAAGTTGCCATTGAATTAAAGAATAGGGTAGTTAAAAAGGGCTTATTATCTGCACATTATCTTGATTATTGCAATTTAATTATATCTACTTATAAAGATTATGAGCACGGCAATTTAAGTTCTTTATCTGCTAGTAGATTAGAAAGCTTAATCAAAAAATCTGGAAGATTTGTTGAAGCAATAGTCTCACTTATAGAAGATATTGAGATGAACAAAGAAAAAAATGAGCAAAGAATCCAATAAAGGGTATCTTGTAAAAATTAAAGAAGATTATTTGACTGAAGAATTAGAAAAAAAACTTGGCGGCCATACAGTGGGGGTTATTCTATCTGAAGATGATTTAGTTTATGAAATTGACTTTAGAATCCCTAATGAAACTAAAAGTATATTTCATTTACCTAAAAAGGAAATTGAAATTATTTCAGAAAAACCCTTTAAATCAAAATATAAAGAAGGATTCATATTAAAATATGGTGAAGATTTAGTTGAAATTGAAAAAGTAATTCCAGAAGAAAATGAAGTGACTTATCAAGTAAAATATTTAGATTCAAAGAAGAAGTTTGAGACTAAACCAAAATATTTTGAGGAAGAATTAAAAGAATGTAAATATGGTTTTCAAATAGGAGATAAAGTAAGAGTTAAAGAAAGTGTTGATGAACCAAAATATAAATGGGATACTTTAGATCATAATGCGGTGGGAGAAATTGTAGACTTTTTTGATACTGAAGATAAATTAGTAATTAATTTTCCAAATTATGAAAAGTGGTATGGACATGCCCCTGAAATGGAATTAGTATCTAAAACAAAGTCTAAAAAAGAATCTTCAAGTAAATATGGTTTTAGTATAGGAGATAAAGTAAGAGTTAAAGAAAGTGTTGATGAACCAAAAGAGGGTTGGGGGCATATACATCATGATTCTGTTGGAGAAGTTGTAGGCTTTAAATTAAAAGATGGTGAATCCTACTTAGAAATTAATTTCCCTGAACATGGGGGTTGGGCAGGTTATGCCTCTGAAATGGAATTGGTAGATGGAAAAAAGAGTAGAAAAAAGTTTATTCCTATTTATTATGGTAATGTGGTTGATGAAGATGAACTTATTTCTTTATCTAAAATTAAAATGTCAGAAATCTTAGATGATTTAATACTTGAAAAATATAAATTATTGGCTGGTGCTAAAATTGATTTACAAGAAATAGACAAAGATGGTTGTCCTGCAACAGATGGTAAAAGGATTTATTTGCCCGAGTCTATAGATGAAATCAATTATTCTCCTCAAAAAGGTAAAGTTAGCCCTAAATTTAATCCTAATACTTCTTTATACATCGCCAATCTTTATCACGAAGCTTCTCATCTTAGATATGGTAGTTTTGGAATTTTAAATTTAACAGATTTTTTAGAATCTAATTTTGAAAATCCTGAGTTAGCTAAAGCTCTCATTAATATATTGGAGGATGAAAGGGTTGAACATTATTTTAAATCTGAGTTTAAGAGACAGGAAAGAATGCCTAAACTTTTAGAACAAGAAGTGCAGTTTTATGCATCTAAACACAATATTCCAGAAGATGATTTAATAGCTTTAATAGATATATTCCAATTAAAATTAAGATCTGGAAAAACTATGGGAGAAAGAAAAATTCCTCTAAAAGAGAAAGAGGACAAACTTTTAGTTAAAGAGATAAAAAATCCAAGTCTTAAGAAAGAAGGAATTCAAACTTATAAAGATCTTTATAAAAAGATGGTTTCTATTTCTTCTAATGTGAGAGATGTATCTAAGAATGTAAGTGATAGTGTTAAATATGCTACTAAAGTGTATAAATTATTAGAAAAGGAATTTCCACAAAGTGTTAAGCAATTACCTAAAGAAAATATTCCTGGTAGAGAGCCTAGTGAAAGTATAAACGATTTTGATTCTGGTGGAATAAAAATAAAAGATGAAAAAGATTTGGAAAAGAGTAAAAAGAAAATAGATAAATTAACTGAAAAAGTAAAAGAAAAATTCGGTGTAGAAGAACCTGAAGAAGAATATTCAGAAGATCAAAAATCAGATTTAGATAAAGATAATCCTAATGGAGATAAATCTGATAAGAAAGGTAAATCTGATAGGGGGGAGATAGATCTTGAAGATTTAAAGAAAAAATTAGAAGAAATGCATGGACGAGGTGGAAATTCTTCACAGGGATTAGAATTAAAACCCATAATTGAAGAAGGTTTGATAAAGAAAGGATATTCTCCTTTAAATGCTAAGGCAATAGCTGAATCATTAGAAAAAGAAGGTTTAATATGAATAAAAAAGAAATAGAATCTTATCTTAAACAAAAATATTCAGAGAAAACTGCTAAAGATGTTAATGATATAATTAGTTATATCCTCGATAAAAAATCTTCTGGAAAATCCGGTAATTCTCAAAAGTCTAGGGGAGAAGAAAGTGAACAAGATGGAAAAAAACAAGAAGAAGATCCTTTAGATCAACAAGAAGGGGGTTTTCAACAGTCCGATTTCCGAAAAGGTGATAAAACTGGAAGTAAGAAAAGTGGAAAGTCTAAATATAAAAATAAAGATGCTGCAGATTTGGAAGATATATCTGAACAATTAGGTGATTTAGATGATCAATCAGATGAAGATTTTGATGATGCTATGAAAGAATTAGAAGCAGATATGTTAAAACATTTAGAATCTCGCAATTTAAAGTCAGACAAAGAGGATGATGAAGAAACCACTAAAATTCAGAAATTACCTGAATGGAATTATGAGGATAAAAAATATTCATCAAAAGCAAAGTTTGAAAAAACCAGGTATGATCTTTCAAAATTGGATAAAGAAAATTATATAGAATCTTTAAAGATCTTTGAATCTAAATATCAATATTTAGTAGAAGAAGTAAAAGAATATTTGGCTAAACTTAAGAAAAATTCATTAAGTTTAGAAAGAGGGGTTAAAAAAGGAAGGATCAATTCTAAATTGGCAAGAATTGAAGTGTCAAAAATTGTATCTGGGAGAAGGCCAACAGATAAAATCTATGATAAACCAATAATTAAAGAAAAAAATTATTGTGTTGGCATTTTAATTGATAGAAGCGGGTCAACATGTGAGGGTGTATATGGAACAGATATGGATGTAATTGATATAGAAAAATATGCGGGATTGATTCTTGGAGAGGCAATTAAAGAAATTGGAGATGATTTTTGTGTTTATTCTTTTTCAGAAAATGATGAATGTATCCTTGGACTTGAAGAGTTGAAAAGTTTTAAGGACAAATGGGATACAAGGACTAAATATAAAGTTGCATCATTAAAACCAGGTAATGAAAATAGAGATGGTGCTGCAATTAGGGCCATGGTTCAAGAAATGGAAAAATTTAATAAAAAGAAAATATTATTTCTTTTGTCTGATGGACGTCCTAGTGCTGAAAATTATAGAAGCAAATATGCTTTAGCAGATACTATTAAAGCTATAGAAGAGGTAGAGTCTAAAGGAATAAAAGTTGTTTATTTAAGTATCGATAGTGGAAGGGATTCCTATTTTGGTGAATTGGCTAAATCATGTACTTATGCAAGAAAATTTAAAGAATTAGTAAATTTGCCTAAACAAATAGCAGACATTTATTTGGACTTAAGGTTTAAATAGGCTCTGTCCCGAATCTCCTAAAATTATATAAATTATGAATATAAATAACCCTATGGGCCGAAGCCTATAGGGGGTAAACAGTTGAGGTGTTTACCATGAAGAAAGAAATCAAACTAATTAATAAAATTAAGCGTTTTTTAAGAAGACTGAAGTGTCCCAAATGGTTAAACAAGTGTGTCCCAAATGGTTAAACAAGTTTGGATCTAAGAAATATGAGTTTTTAGATCATATACTAAGCTTGTTGCTAAAGTCTATTAGCAGACTTTCTTATAGGGGAATAAAACAATTTCTTGATATAACCGGTGTAAATTGTCCAAGCAAATCTTCCTTGCAGAGAACTGCGCAAAGACTTAATGCGCAGTTTTGGAATGAATTACTAAAACTAACAGCAGGAAAAACTTATCTGGCTGCAATAGATAGCACAGGTTTTTCTAGAACAAAACCCAGTTATTATTATTTGAGAAGAATAAACGGAAATATTCCAAGAGCTTATGTAAAGCTTAATACCGCGTTTGACACTAGAAAGAAAAAGTTTCCTTCTGCAAAAATAAGGATAATTCCAAGACACGATACTAAAGATGTTAAAGAATTAATAAACAAAGCAGAACCAAAAATCATTGTTGCAGACAAAGG